>NZ_JBFUCB010000100.1:0-13846 GCF_056405435.1 Rhizobacter sp. P1_G5
CACTGGGCCCGCAAGCTGCTCTTCCGGGGCGTGGCCAACAACGCCCGGTTGTCGCACTGTGACAAGCGCGTGCGCGACCGTGCGCTCGACCTGCTCACCGCCGAGCTGGAGGAGATCCGGCTCCACTACAGCGACCCCTGGCAACACCTCGTCGCCAGGTGCAGGGCCATTGCCCGGCACGGCATCGGCCATTGCCACGAATGCAGCGACTTGACCTTCCTGTATCTGGTCGCCACGTTGCCGGACTGCCAGATCGATCAAGCCACGTACCCCCACAGGGATCATGTGGCGACGCTGGTGCAGAGTGGCGCGCACGTGATTCGCTGCGACCCGTGGACGACGGTCGCCGTGCCGGTCCTGCAGGGGCATGGCAACAAGCGGCTCGACGTGGATCTGATGGCCGCCAACTTGAGCACCATGGGCCTCGGGAGCAACTTCGAGGCTGGAAAGATACTGCGCTCGAGCAAGGGCATCACGGCCCAGCAGCGGCGCATGCTGAGCAAGGCAGTGGCGGAGCTGGACAGCCTGACGCCCGCGGACTGCCTGAGCGACAAGGCCATCCTCGAAGCGACTGCGCCGGCCGGCACGAAACGCAGCGAGGCATCGATGGACACCGGCACCGAGTGGCCGCTGTCGAAGCGACGGCCCGTCACGGCCCTYGTCCATGACGACGAGCGGCTCGACCTTGACTCCTACGGCGTGAACGAGTACTTCCATGCGCTCCTCAACCCGCTGCCGCGCCGGGGCGACACGCCCTTTCCTGCGGGCTGCTTCGACTTCGCCGATGCGATCGAGCGCCTTCTCGGCAACGATCCCCAGCCCTTGCTCGGTCTCGTCGAGCACCACGGCTTCGAYCCGGACGCCGTTGTCCCACTGCTGGCCGAGCTGTTCGACCTGGCGATCTCCGACGAGCCCACGCGCCAGGACGCCGCACTCAAGCTGAAAGCCGCCTGGCCGGCCACCGCCGAAGCGATCAATTCGTAGTGCCATCGAGTTCGAGCTCCGCCACCAGCGGCAGGTGATCCGACATCCGCGCCCACGCCGCACCGCGCGGCACCGAGGTGCCGGTGCAGCGGAAGCCACGCGTGTAGATGCGGTCGAGCGAGAACACCGGCATGCGCGACGGGAAGGTGCGCTGCGAGCTGATGCCGCGCCGCTCGGCGCGGTACAGCCCGAGCGCATGCATCGGCGCATCGAGCTTGCCGCCCCAGTCGTTGAAATCGCCGGCCAGTACCACCGGTTCGTCCGGCGGCACGTGGCTCGCGACGAATGCGCCGATGCGCTCCACCTGCCGCACGCGGCTCGAATGGATCAGCCCGAGGTGGGCCACGATCGCGTGCACCACCACCGCGTTCCAGTGCACCCGCACGTGCAGCAGCCCGCGCTGCTCGTAGCGGTGGTCCGACACGTCGTGGTGCCCGATCTCGTCGCCCATCGGCCAGCGCGACAGCAGCGCGTTGCCATGCTCGCCGCCGGGCGTGACCGCGTTGGTGCGGTAGGCCGCGTGGTAGCCGTCGGGCGCCAGGTACTCCGCCTGCGGCATGCGCGGCCAGCCGATGTGGGTGTCGGGGAAGCGCCTTGCCTCGCCATGGTGGAAGTTGCGCACCTCCTGCAGGAACACCATGTCGGCATCGAGCGCCTCGATGCCCAGGCCCAGGTTGTGGATCTCCAGCCGCTTGCGCGGGCCGACGCCGCGCACGCCCTTGTGGATGTTGTAGGTGGCCACGCGCAGCACGTGCGGTGGGTGGAGGGTCGATGGTGACGCGTTCATCGCGGGGAGCTTCCGAGGTCGAGGATGGCAGCGGCGTTGGTGCGCGAGAAGCAGCGCGCGGCGGCGTCGCGCCACGGCAGCCATTCGAAGCGCAGGTGTTCGTGCGGGCTCAGGCAGACCGGCGTGCCGCGATCGACCTCGAGCGTGAAGACATGTTCGGTGTTGTGGGTGACGCCCGGCGCGTAGCGGTGCGCCCAGGCCGGCAGGATCTCGTAGACGTGCTGCCGGCCGAGGTCGCGCAGCCGATCGGCCGGCACGGCCGCCGAGCCGATCACGATGCCCGTCTCCTCGGCGACCTCGCGCCGCGCGGTGTCGCGCAGCGGCTCGGCCGGCGACGCGCGCGAGCCGGTCACGCTCTGCCAGCCGCGCGACGCATCGTTGCGCTCCAGCAGCAGCACCTCGCGCTGCGGTGAATGGATCAGCACCAGCACCGACTCCGGCAGTTTCATGCCATGAAGGATAGCGGCTCGGCGCGGCCGGCCCGTGTCGGCAGATGCCTCGCCGCCGGGTCGGGCGAACGCCCGGCCCACAACGCCCGACGAGATCCATCCGCCGTACCGGCGAATCAGCCTCGTGTCCGGTCCCGACCGATCAAGCGCATGAGCGCCTCCTTTGCGTCCACGTAGTCGCCTGCGCTGCGGGACACGAGCGACACATGGGCATCGCCCAGGCCGTTCCTGTCCGCGTCACCCGCCTCGAGCTTGCCATCGGCATTGCTCATGAACGGTCTGGAGACCGGCTCGATCCGGACAGAAGCGCCACCACGCTCCGCCCACGTCGCGATGGCGGCAAGCTCACGGCTGCTCGCCAGCGCCTGCTTCCAGGCCTCAGTCTGGGTCGACGGATTCAGCACGACGACCTCGTCCGGGTGCAGCGCAGCCTGCCAAGCCAGCAGGTCACCCCACACTGTCGGATCGTGGAGGCATTGGGCCGGATAGTGGTATGCGCCGGCGAGACCGGTCCGGGAGTTGCGTCCGGCGATGAAAAGGCAGGAGTACAGCGTGGATGACAGCACGTTCAGCTGTTGGGCAATGAGGCCCTGTCCCATTTCGATGAAGACCCTGTGCTTGCTCAGTTTGCACCGCACTTCCTCGAGCACATCGGGATCGGCCCAGCCGGCCGTCAGCAGGGTCGCCTGCTGGCGGGGCAGCGCCATTCGCGCAGGCTGGCGCCGACCGAATTCCAAGGGCCGCCCTCCCGCTTCGGGTGGAATCCATGCTTGCACCCACGGTCCGGCGACGTCGCCCATCTCGCCTGTCCATTCGACCTGCGTGCCAAGCCATGTGTTGAACGTCAGCTCGACGTTGCATTCGCCGACATCGACGATGCACGTTTTCCAATCGGGACCCGTACCTGCTTCGCGAGAGGCTCGCAGCTCGATCGACCTGCCCTCGACGAGCGGCTGTTTCACCGACAGCCCGGCATCACCCATGTCACTTTCGCGACGATCGACATCGGTCGACCGTGGAGATTCCCGGGGCGATTCCCGGCGCTTGTTGCTGCGGATGGAGGTGGAACTGAACATGGTCGGACTTCTTTGGAACCCGGAAGTGGGAACCGAATGAGTCACTCGGCGGTGAGGCGGGTTCCACCTCGCGGCCAGACGAATGCAGCCGGGACGAGCGTCCGCGCCGCTTCCATCAGCCCGCGGGCGCTCAGCCCTTCACTTTCACCGCCACCGCCGGCGGCAGCTCCTTGGCCYGCAGCATGCGCACCTGCGTCACCAGGTGGTTGTGCGCATCGAGGAACGCCGCGGCGATCACCTTGCCCTCGTTGCTGTTGCTCCAGCCGGCGCCGGCCGCGCCGCCCAGCTTGCCGAGCACCAGGCCGCCCATGCCGAGGTCGGTGACGCGCACCGAGCCGGTCGACGCCGCCAGCTGCTCGGTGGTCTCGTTGTCGGTCAGCAGCAGCGCGACCTGCGCCTCTTTCAGCTTGACGCTGTCGGCCACGCCGACGAACTTGTTCAGCACCGGGATCATCCCGAGGATGCCGCCGATCTCGCGCCCGGCGTTCTGCTCGCTGAAGGTGAGGCTGGGCGTCAGCGTGTACTGCGCCTCGTAGCCCTTGCCCTTGGCCACCGTGCCGTTCTGACGCAGCACGCCGGCGTTCTTCAGCTCCTGCTCCTGCACCGTGGCGCGCAGCCCGGCCGAGCGGTCGACGACGCGGAAGCAGCCGCTCTGCTGCGCCAGCAGCCGGATCAGCGGCACCGGCGACTGCGGCAGGTTGTAGCCCGACACCGTCGTGTAGCCGTTGGGGTTCTCGACCAGCGCGAGCGTCGCGACGGGCGCATCGCACTTCACCAGCTCGCGCGCCGCGGCACTGGCACCCGCCGGCCCGGCCGACCCGGTCACCACCGACCCGCCCTGGCCGAGTTCGGCGCCCTGCTTGCCGCAACCGGCCAAAGACACGGCCAGCGACACCGCCAAGCACACCCGCAACGGGCCGCGTGCCGTGGAAGAACCTGCTCGATTCATGACCATCCTCTCGGCAAGCGCCGTGATTCGAAGCTGGGAATCATGCCAGCGCACAAAGGCTTACAGCGCAGGACAACACCCCGACCCGCCCAAGTGAGGGATCGGATGTTGCAAACGATCCCATCCCTCCGCCTCCACGTTGTCTCCACATTTGGTGGTCAATCTCACACCCTTCTTCAGCCCAGGGATCGAACATGACACCAGCAGCGTCGCCCTCCTTCGTGCGCACCTTCACCCTCTGGCTCGGCCTGTCATTGATGCTGCTGGCAGCGTGCGGGGGTGGAGGCGGAGCAGATGAGTCCGCCGGTGATGCGAGCCTGACCGCACCGGTCGACCTGCAGGTCACCCCGGGCAACGCGTCGGCGGCGCTGAGTTTCACCGTCACGACGCCGCGCGCCGACGTGCTCTTCCACGCCACCTGCATCGCCGGCAACTCGCAGGTGACGGTCAGCATGGTGTCGCACGCGACGGGCATCGAGCAGATGCAGGTCGCCGACCTGACCAACGACCTCGCGTACTCGTGCACCGTGACCGTCAGCGATGCGAGCGGCGCCAGCGCCGTGTCGCAGGCGGTGCCAGTGACGCCCACCGCCGCTGCGACCGCGCAGGCACCGACAGCCCCGACCGACGTGCAGGCCGCGGCCGCCGACACATCGGCCATCGTCAGCTTCTCGGCGCCCGTCGCCACGGTGCTCTGGTACACCGTCACCTGCCAGGGCACTGAACTCAACGCCTACAGCAGCGGCACCGCCAGCCCCATCCCCGTGCCGGGGCTGAGCAACGGCCAGCGCTACGTGTGCAGCGTCGTCGCCACGAACATCGTCGGCGACAGCCCGGCTTCGGCGCAGGTCGAGGTGACCCCGGTGGCGCCCGCAACGCCGCCGGCGGCCCGCCCTGACACGCCGACCGTTCTCGGCGCCATGCCATCGGACGGCGCCCTGTCGGTTGCCTTCACGCCGCCGGCCGGCATCGCCCTTCAGGCGACCTACCGCGCCACGTGTTCGGCGACCGGGATCGCGGTGACGGCAGAGTCCAGCGCCTCGCCGGTGTTCGTTTCGGGGCTGCAGAACGGCGCACCCTACACCTGCAGCGTGACGGTCAGCACCGCCGCCGGCACGAGCAACCCGTCAGCCACCGTCGGTGCCACGCCACGAACGGTGCCGGATGCACCGCGCGGGATCTCGGCAACGTCCGGCAGCGGCACCGCCACCGTGACGTTCGAGGCGCCCTCGTGGAACGGCGGGGCGACCATCCAGGGATACCAGGTGCGCTGCCAGGCCGAACAACACGAGGCCCGCGTCGACACGGCCTCCGCCGGCACGGTGGTCGTCGCCGGTCTGGCGAACGGCACAGCGTACGGCTGCAGCGTCACCGCCCGCAACGATGCCGGCAGCGGCCCGGCGTCGACGCCGTCGATGGAGGTCACGCCGCTGGCGTCGGTGCCGGTGCCGGGCGCCGAGCCGGCGCCTGTCGCACCATCGCTCATCGGTGTGAGCGCGGGCAACGCGCTGGCGATCGTCGACTTCGCCCCGGGTGCCCCTGACGCGTCCATCCTTGACTACACCGCCACCTGCACGACACGTGATCTGCCGAAGGCCAGCGCCAGCGCCACGAAGGCGGCCTCGCCGATCACCGTCAGCGGCTTGTACAACAACAGGCTCTACGATTGCATCGTCACAGCGCGCAATCAGAGCGGCGACAGCCCGGCGTCCCCGAGTCTCGAGGCGACACCGCGACCGGCAAATCCCCAGGCGCCGGAGTTGTTGTATGCAGTGCCCGCCAACGCATCGGCCGTGCTGCGGTTCACGCCGCGCCCGGACAACGGTTCGCCGATCCTCCACTACGACGCGAGCTGCGGCGATCGGAGTGTTGTGGGCTCGGGCTCGCCGATCACGGTCGACGGGCTGACGAACGGCCAGCTCTATGCGTGCACGGTCACGGCCACCAACGAGGTGGGGCCCAGCGAGAGTTCGAACGCCCTGCCGGTCAGACCCCTGACCACGCCGGACCCAGTGCAGGAGCTCGCCGCCCAGCCGGGCGACGGCAGCGTGACGCTCAGCTTCAGCCCACCCGCGAGCAATGGCGGCGGCGAGCTCTCCCCCTATTCCGCCAGCTGCACCGACGGCAAGGGCACGAGCACATCCGTCCTCGCCGCGAGTTCCAGCGTCCGCTCGATCGCGATCGTCGGCCTGAGTAACGGTGTCAGCTACACCTGCACGGTGACGGCCACCAATGGCGCCGGAAACAGCACGGCCAGCCTCGTGGCGATTCCCAATGCGTCGCTGCCCGCCGCACCGACCTACACGCTCAGCGACACCATCATCGGCGATGGCACGCTGAGCTTCAAGTTCGGCAAGCCGGCCAGCAACCTGAGTGACGTCAGCTACGCGATCGACTGCAGGCAGACGACGACGCAGAGCCCGGTGACGCCGAGCAGCCTGTCCCTGGCGACCAACCCGTTCAGCGCATCGCTCACCGGCCTGCAGAACGGCAGCAGCTACACCTGCACGGCCACCGCCACCAACAGCAAAGGCTCGGTCGCAGTCAGCGCCAGCGCCGTGCCGAACAGCGCGCCCCCCACGGCACCAGGCTACGTCACCGGCAACACCGTGATCGGCGACGGCACGCTGTCCTTCTCGTTCTCCAAATCGACCTACGACGCCGGCGATGTCAGCTACGCGGCGAGTTGCAAGAATGACCTGACCGGCATCGCTGTCGATGCCACGGTCAAGCTGGACACCGATCCCTTCATCGTCTCGCTGACCGGGCTCACCAACGGCAGCAGCTACACCTGCACCGCCACCGCCACCAACAGCCTCGGATGGGTGTCGGCCAGCGCCAGCGCGACGCCGAACATTGCCCCCGCCACGCCGACCTACACCGCCAGCAACACCGTCATCGGTGATGCGACACTGAGCTTCGCGTTCGGCAAGCCGAGCAGCAATGGCAGCGATGTCGTCTACACGGCAAGTTGCAAGAAGACCGGTACCGACATCAGCGTCGCGGCCACCGTCAACCTCGACGTGAACCCATTCACCGCCTCGTTGACCGGGCTCACCAACGGCAGCAGCTACACCTGCACCGCCACAGCGCGGAACAGCCGCAGTTCGGCCTCCACCAGTGCCGCTGCCACGCCGAACAAGGCGCCTGCTGCGCCGACCTATGACGCCGGCAACACCGGCATCGGCGACGGCACGCTGATCTTCAAGTTCGGCAAGCCTGCCGACAACGGTGCCGACACGGTCTACTCGGCCAGTTGCAAGAAAACCGACACCAGCGTCGGCGTCACGGCCACCATCAGCACCGGAACGAACCCCTTCACCGCTTCGCTCAACGGGCTCACCAACGGCAGCAGCTACACCTGCACCGCGGTTGCCACCAACAGCAAGGAATCGGCCTCCACCAGCGCCAACGCCACTCCGAACAAGGCGGCGCCTGCCGCACCAACCTATGACGCCATCAACACTGTCATCGGCGACCGTACGCTGAGCTTCAAGTTCGGCAAGCCGGCCAACAACGGTGCCGACACGGTCTACTCGGCCAGCTGCACGAAAACCGCCATCGTCAGCGCCGACACGAGCTCCTTCACTGCCTCGCTCAGCGGGCTCACCAACGGCACCAGCTACACCTGCACCGCCGTCGCCGCCAACAGCAAGGGTCAGACCTCCACCAGCGCGAGCGCCACGACTTACACCGCGCCGACCGCACCCACTGTGCTGGCCGAAGGCCAGGGAAGCTCGGTCGGAAACCAGACGGCGACCGTCGCCTTCGTGGCCTCGTCGTCCAGCGGCGACACGAGCAGCAGCCTGAGCTACACCGCGACATGCACCAATGTCACCGACGCGACAGACGAAAAGAGCACCACCGGCAGCGCCAGCCCGCTCGTCGTGTCGGCGCTGACCAATGGCGCCAGCTACCTGTGCAGCGTGACGGCAAAGAACAACAACGCCTCTGTCAGCTCCCCGTCGGCCACGGTCACACTCAGCCCCTACACCACGCCGGGCGCGCCGGGGTTCAGCCTGAGCGTGATCCCGGCGCCCGCCTCGGTCGATGATGCGGACGCGGGCAGCTACTCGTCTGCCAACAATGCGCAGCTCAGAGCCAGCCTGACGGCGCCGGCATCGAACGGTGGCCGCACGATCAGCCAGTACGGCGTGACCTGCACGGCCGCGGGAAAGACGACCGTCAGCGCGACCGCGAGCTCAGCCTCGACCCTCACGCTGACCGGCATGCCGAACAACGCCAGCTACACCTGCGCCGCGATCGCGCACAACGCCGCCGGAGACAGCGCCGCAGCCACGCAGGTCGCCGTCACGGCCATCACCCAGCCGGGGGCATTGAACCTGACCACCGCGGTCGTCTGCTCAAGGAACAACATCCATGCCGGCTACTCGTACCCGACCTACAACGGCGGTGCGTCGATCAGCACCTACCACTTCACGCTGTACCTCGACAGCGACCACAACACAGCCGTCTCGACACAGACCAGCAAATCGAGCGCCGGCACCATCGATTTCGCATCGCTGTCGTACAGCACCAGGTACTACCTGGTGATGCGCGCCGTCAACAGCGTCGGCAGCGGGCCGGCCACGACCTTCACGTTGACCACGGCAGCCGCGCTCGCCGCGTCGCCCGACTGCGTGCTTTGAGCCGCGAGGATCGAGCCGGCCCGCACGGGCCGGCTCCTGAGGCTCACCCCACCTGCGTCGCCTGCGGATTCCTCAAGCGAATGTGCAACTCCCGCAGCTGCTTCTCGTCCACCGGGCTCGGCGCATGCGTCAGCAGATCCTGCGCGCGCTGCGTCTTCGGGAACGCGATCACGTCGCGGATCGACTCGGCCTTGGTCATCAGCGTCACCAGCCGGTCCAGCCCGAACGCCAGGCCGCCGTGCGGCGGTGCGCCGTACTGCAGCGCATCGAGCAGGAAGCCGAACTTCAGCTGCGCTTCCTCCGGCCCGATCTTCAGCGCGCTGAAGACCTTGCTCTGCACCTCGGCGCGGTGGATCCGCACCGAGCCGCCGCCCAGCTCCCAGCCGTTGAGCACCATGTCGTAGGCCTTCGCGATGCACTTGCTCGGGTCGGTGTCCATGTAGTCCTCATGGCCGTCCTTCGGCGCGGTGAACGGGTGGTGCACCGCGTTCCAGCGCTCGCCG
This sequence comes from Rhizobacter sp. P1_G5, assembly GCF_056405435.1. Classification (NCBI taxonomy): domain Bacteria; kingdom Pseudomonadati; phylum Pseudomonadota; class Betaproteobacteria; order Burkholderiales; family Sphaerotilaceae; genus Rhizobacter; species Rhizobacter sp. P1_G5. The sequence goes on from NZ_JBFUCB010000100.1 coordinate 9,398, forward strand.
TCGTCGTCGTACTCGAACATCGGGAAATCGACCACCCACAGCGGCGCCCACTTGTCCTCGAACAGGCCGTTCTTCTTGCCGAACTCGCTGTGGCCCACCTTCACGCGCAGCCCGCCGATCGCGTCGTTCACCACCTTGGCCTTGTCGGCACCGAAGAAGATCAGGTCGCCGTTGCGCGCGCCGGTGCGTGCGATCACCGCGTTGATCGCCGCATCGTGCAGGTTCTTCACGATCGGGCTCTGCAGGCCTTCACGGCCCTTGCCGGCATCGTTCACCTTGATCCAGGCCAGGCCCTTGGCACCGTAGATCTTGACGAAGTCGGTGTAGGCATCGATCTCGCCGCGGCTCATCTCGCCGCCGCCCGGGATGCGCAGCGCCACCACGCGGCCGTCCTTGCTGGTGGCCGGACCCGAGAACACCTTGAAGTCGACGTCCTTCATCACGTCGGTCAGCTCGGTGAACTCGAGCTTCACGCGCAGGTCGGGCTTGTCGGAGCCGAAGCGGAACATCGCATCGGCATACGTCATCACCGGGTACACCGGCAGCTCCACGCCGATGGTGCTGCGGAACACCGTGCGGATCATCCCCTCGAACATGCCGCGGATCTCTTCCTCGGTCAGGAAGCTGGTCTCGATATCGATCTGCGTGAACTCGGGCTGGCGGTCGGCGCGCAGGTCTTCGTCGCGGAAGCACTTGGTGATCTGGTAGTAGCGGTCGAAACCGGCCACCATCAGCAGCTGCTTGAAGAGCTGCGGGCTCTGCGGCAGCGCGAAGAACATGCCTTCGTTGACGCGGCTCGGCACCAGGTAGTCGCGTGCGCCCTCGGGCGTGCTCTTCGTCAGCATCGGCGTCTCGATGTCGATGAAGCCGTTCGCGTCGAGGAACTTGCGCACCTCCATCGCCACGCGGTAGCGCAGGATCAGGTTCTTCTGCATCGCCGGGCGGCGCAGGTCCAGCACGCGGTGCGTCAGGCGCGTGGTCTCCGACAGGTTGTCGTCGTCGAGCTGGAACGGCGGCGTGACGCTCGGGTTCAGCACCTCGAGTTCATGGCACAGGATCTCGATCTTGCCGCTGGTGAGGTTGGCGTTCTCGGTGCCGGCCGGGCGCGGGCGCACCTTGCCGACGATCTTCAGGCAGAACTCGTTGCGCACGCCCTCGGCGGTCTTGAACATCTCGGCGCGGTCGGGGTCGCACACCAGCTGCACCAGGCCTTCGCGGTCGCGCAGGTCGATGAAGATCACGCCGCCATGGTCGCGGCGACGATGCGCCCAGCCCATCAGGGTGACGGTCTGGCCCATCAGTGCCTCGCTGACGAGGCCGCAATACGTTGTTCTCATGTGTCTTCTCCGGAATCGGTCATCGTGGCCGGCGCGGCGCGTGCACCGCGCGTCGGCATCAAATCAAAGTGGTAGGCGTTGGGGGGCGCGCTTGCAAGCCCCGCGGGTTGCGCACCGGTTGAGCGGCTGCCAGGCGCTCAACCGGTCTGATTTCGGGGCTCGTCCGGCGGCAGCACGGGCGGCACCGGCGGCACCGCGGGCACGGGGATCGGCGGCGCCACCACGCCCATCGAGATCACGTACTTCAACGCCTCGTCGACGCTCATGCTGAGCACCACCACGTCGGCGCGCGGCACCATCAGGAAGAAGCCCGAGGTCGGGTTCGGCGTGGTCGGCACGTACACGCTGAGGTAGTCGCCGCTCAGGTGCGTGGCCGCCTCGCCGCCGGGCCGGCCGGTGACGAAGGCGATCGTCCACGAGCCGGCGCGCGGGTACTGCACCAGCACCGCCTCGCGGAACGCATTGCCGCTGCTCGAGAACAGCGTGTCCGACACCTGCTTCACCGAGCTGTAGATCGACTTGACGATCGGGATGTGGTTGAGCACCCGGTGCGCCTGCGTGAGCCACCACTGGCCGAACATGTTGGCGGCGAACATGCCGGTGAGCAGCAGCCCGGCGATCAGCAGCACGATGCCCAGGCCCGGGATGTTGCGCAGGTCGGTCAGCGGCTRGCGCGCCGCCTCGGGCAGCACCGCCTGCGTGGCCGAGACCATGCTGCCGAACACGTCGTCCAGCAGGCCCAGCACCGAGTGCAGCACCCAGATGGTGACGGCCAGCGGGAGCCAGACCAGCAGGCCGGCGATCAGGTATTTCTTCACTGGGTTCCTTGTGGCTTCGGCGGAGCGACCGGCGCGGCCGGGGGCGGCGCCGCGGCCGGCACATCGGCCTTCGGYGCGGCAGCGCCCTCGGGCTTGGCCGCGCCGCTGTCGGCACTGCCCTTGCCGTCGCCGCCCGACGCGGCGGTGCCGGTGGCCGGCGGGTTCGAGCCGTTGCGGAAATCGGTCACGTACCAGCCCGAGCCCTTCAGCTGGAAGCCCGCGGCCGTCACCTGTTTCTGGAAGGCTTCAGCCCCGCAGTTCGGGCAGACGGTGAGCACGGGGTCGGAGATTTTCTGCAGCACGTCCTTGGCGTGGCCGCAGGCCGCACACCGGTAGGCGTAGATGGGCATGGCTAAGCCTTTGATTCAAAACGCGAAATTATAGGTGGCAGCGCGGTGCCACCCGGCCGCCGGGGCTTGGCCGGCGGCGCCGGCCTCAGGCGTTCAGGCCGCTGACCGTGCCGTGGCGCGGCTCGTGGCGGTTCTTCAGCACCTGCGGCGCCAGCGAACCGATGATCATGCCTGCAAACGCGGCGATCAGCCCGGCCAGCTGCTTCGGGAACACCGCATCCCAGTTGGAGATGTCGGGGAAGAAGATCACCCACACCGCCACGCCGGCCGCCAGCGAGACGATCGCGCCCTGCGTGGTGGAGCGCTTCCAGTAGAGGCCCATCACCAGCGGCACGAAGGCGCCGACCAGCGTGATCTGGTAGGCCGCCGAGACCAGCTCGTAGATCGACGTGCCCTTCATCTTGATCGCGTAGGCCAGCACCAGCGCCGCGAACACGACGATGGTGCTGCGCATCGCGAACAGCTGCTCCCGGTCGGTCATGTTCGGGCGCAGGTTCTTCAGGATGTTCTCGACGAAGCTGGTGCTGGGCGCGAGCAGCGTGGCCGACGAGGTGCTCTTGATGGCCGACAGCAGCGCGCCGAAGAACAGGATCTGCATCACGAGCGGCATCTTGGTCAGCACGAAGGCCGRCAGCAGGCGCTGGTAGTCGTTCTTCGCGAGCTCCATCGCGCTGTCGCCCATCACGATGACGGCGCAGCCGACGATGAACATCGGCACGAACGCGAACAGGATGTAGCTGACGCCGCCGATCACCGCGCCGTTGCGGGCGATCTCGGGGCTGCGCGCCGACATCACGCGCTGGAACACGTCCTGCTGCGGGATGCTGCCCAGCATCATCGTCAGGCCGGCGCCGATGAACATCGCGATCTCGGTGAAGGTGGGCGCGGGCAGGAAGGTCCACAGCTGCTTGTGCTGCGCCATCGCGAACACCTTGTCGGCGCCGCCGGCCAGGTCGCTCGCGAAGATGGCGATGATGCTGAGGCCGATCACCAGCACGATCATCTGGATGAAATCGGTCCAGGCCACCGCGAGGAAGCCGCCGACCACCACGTAGATCAGCACCGCGAGCGTGCCGACGATCATGCCGGCGGTCTCGGACATCGCGCCGTCGGTCAGCACCGAGAACACCACGCCCAGCGCAGTGATCTGCGCCGCGACCCAGCCGAGGTAGCTCAGGATGATGGCGAGCGAGCAGAACACCTCGACGCCCTTGCCGAAGCGCTTGCGATAGAAATCGCCGATGGTCAGCAGGTTCTGCTTGTAGAGCCTGGTCGCGAAGAACAGGCCGACCAGGACCAGGCAGGTGCCGGCGCCGAACGGGTCCTCGACGATGGAGCCCAGGCCGCCCTGCACGAAGCGGGCCGGGATGCCCATCACGGTCTCGGCACCGAACCAGGTCGCGAAGGTGGTGGTGACCACCATGATCAGCGGCAGGCTGCGGCCGGCGATCGCGAAATCGCTGGTGTTCTTGATCCGCGTGCCGGCCCAGATGCCCAGGCCGAGGGTGCCCAGCAGGTACAGCACGACGAAGGAAATCAGGGTGGTGTTCATCGACCTAGGCTTGCGGCGCGGGGTGGGAGGCGGGCAGGATTATCCATGCAGGAGCGCCCGGCCATGCAAGTCCCGGACCCGGGTTTCACCTACCTCCAATGTGTCATCACCTGCGTCGCGACCAGCCCCAGCAGGAACCCGATCGCCCCGTAGATGATCGCCCGCAGCAGCCGGTTGGTGCGCCGCTGCTCGGCCAGCACCGCCTCCAGCAGACGCGGCTCGGTGCCGCGCGGCGTGCGCAGTGCGTCGTGCAGCAGCCGCGGCAGCTCGGGCAGCAGCTGCACGTAGCGGGGCGCCTCCTTCTTCAGGTGCAGCAGCAGGCCGCGCCAGCCGACCTGCTCGTTCATCCAGCGCTCGAGGAAGGGCTTGGCGGTGTTCCACAGGTCGAGTTC
>NZ_JBFUCB010000101.1:0-13831 GCF_056405435.1 Rhizobacter sp. P1_G5
GGGGTAGAGCGTGTCGATCACCAACCATGAGCCTGCCGCAGGGCTCGGTGGAGCCTTTCTCGCGCACCGGGCCAAGCTGCAAGGCCTGGCCCACAAGATCACCGGGCGGCGCGAGCTGGCCGAGGACGTGGTGCAGGAGGCCTTTCTCAAACTGTCCGACGTGTCGCACGGCTTGGCGGTGCAGCAGCCGATCGGCTACTGCTTCCAGGTGGTGCGCAACCTGGCGATCGATTGCCGGCGCCGCATGATGCTCGAGGCCGGCGTGTTCGCCGACGCCGAGAGCGGCGAGCACGTCGCGGCGCCGCAGGGCACGCCGGAGCAGTACGCGATCAGCCGGCAGAACCTGGTGATCGTCGACGAGGCGCTCGGCCGCCTGCCGTCGCGCACGCGCCAGGCCTTCGAGCTGTACCGCATGGGCGGCATGACGCAGCGCGCGATCGGCGAGCGGCTGGGCGTGTCGGCGGCGCTGGTCAACACGATGATCCGCGATGCGGTCCAGGCCCTGGCGCACTGCCGGCACCTGCTCGAGGCGGAATGACGGCCTCCTAGAATCGGCGGTTTCCACTGCCAGCCCCGTGCGCGCCCGCGCGCGCCGCCCGCCGATGAACCCCGATCAGGACCGTGAAGACCCCGCGCAGGCGCTCGCCATGCAGTCCGCCTGGGAGTGGGTGATGAAGGCGCACGAGCAGCCGCTGAGCGAAKCCGACCACGAGGCGCTCGCGCGCTGGCTCGAGGCCGACCCGCGGCACCGCACCGCGCACGCGCAGGCCTCGCGGCTGTGGCTGCTGAGCGGGCTCGTGCCGCCGGCGCACGACGACGACGGGCTCCCGCACTGACCCGATCGCCACGCGGCGCTGAACAAAGCCGCGGCCGGCTCGTCATGGAAGGCAAGGCGCATCACTGCGCGAACCACGGGCCTTGCCATGTCCACCAGCTGCTTCGACCGCGACGACGAAACCTTCATCGTCCTCGTCAACCACGAGGATCAATATTCCATCTGGCCGCACTGGAAGGCCGTGCCACCCGGCTGGACCGCGGTGCCCGGCGCCAGCGGTGACAAGAAGACGGTGCTCGCGTTCGTCGATGCGGCGTGGACCGACATGCGACCGCTGTCGCTGCGCCGCTGGATGGACGAGCAGGCCGCGGCGCCGCGCTGATGCACGCCGGCGTCCGCCTGCTGTGCCTGCCGTGCGCCGGCGCCAGCGCGACGATGTACCTGCGCTGGCGGCGTTCGCTGCCGCCGTGGGTGCAGGTCGTGCCGGTCGAGCTGCCCGGTCGCGGCAGCCGCCTGGGCGAGCCGTTCGTCGAATCGTTCGCCGCGTTGGTGGCGGGCCTGTGCGACGAGCAGTCGGCCGCGATGACGACGGCCAGCAGCTTCATGCTGTTCGGCCACAGCATGGGTGGCCTGCTGGCCTGGGGCATCGCGCAGCGCCTGCGCGAACGCGGGCTGCCGGCCCCGGCGGCGCTGTTCGTCAGCGGCTGCCCGGCCCCGTCGCAGCGTGACCCGCAGCGCTTCGCCAACAAGGACACCGACGCGCAGCTGATCGCCGACCTGCGCCGCCAGGGCGGCACGCCGGAGGAGGTGTTCGCAAGCCCCGAGATGCTGCACATCACGCTCGATGCCCTGCGCGCCGACTACCGCGTCTGCGCGAGCGTTCCGGACGTGAGGAGCGGGCCGCTCGACATGCCGATCCACGCCTTCGGCGGCCGCCAGGACGACATCGACGCGTCGMGCCTCGCTGCCTGGCGCCGCGAGGCCCGCACGCTGTTCTCGCTGACCTGGCTCGACGGCGGGCATTTCTTCATCCGCCAGAGCGAGCCGCAGCTGCTGGCCGCGCTCGTCCACGAGATGCAGGCGCTGCGGTTCGAACCGCTGCCGTCCTGAAAGGGATCTTCCATGACCGACCTGTCGAACCTGGACCGGCCGCCGTTGCCGGCCCYGATCACGCCATCGCGCCCCGGTGAGGCGCTGCTCGATGCCTTCGCACCGATGCGCGCCGACAGCGAGGCGCTGCTGAGCCGCATCGGCGGCGTGCTGCTGCGCGGCTTCGAGGTGCCGAGCGTCGATGCCTTCCGCGCGTTCGCCGCGGCCTTCGGCCACCCGCTGCTCGCCTACGAGTTCGGCTCGACGCCACGCAGCGCGGTCGGTGGCGGGGTCTACACCTCCACCGAATACCCGGCGCACCAGCACATCCCGCTGCACAACGAGCAGGCCTACACCCGCGAGTGGCCGATGAAGATCTGGTTCCACTGCGTCACCGCCGCGCCCGAGGGCGGCGAGACGCCGATCGCCGACAGCCGCGCGATCTGGCGCCACATGCCCGAGGCGATCCGCCGCCGCTTCGCGCCCGGCGTGCTGTACGTGCGCAACTACGGCGAGTTCGACGTGCCGTGGCAGCAGGTGTTCAACACCAGCGAACGCGCCGAGGTCGAGGCCTGGTGCACGCGCTCCGGCATCCGCTTCGAATGGAAGCCCGACGGCGGGCTGCGCACCACGCAGCTGTGCCAGGCCACCGCCGTGCACCCGCGCACCGGCGAGACGGTGTGGTTCAACCAGGCCCACCTGTTCCACGTCTCGAACCTGCAGCCGGAGGTGCGCGAATCGCTGGAGGAACTGCTGGGCGCCGACGAGATGCCGCGCAACGCCTGCTTCGCCGACGGCTCGGCCATCCCCGACGCGATGCTCGACGAGGTGCGCGCGGTGCTGGCCGCGCAGACGGTGTCGTTCCGCTGGCAGGCCGGCGACGTGCTGATGCTCGACAACATGCTGGCCGCGCATGCGCGCGCGCCGTTCAAGGGCCCGCGCAAGGTGGTGGTCGCGATGGCCGAACCGCACGGCAACCTCGACCAGGACCTGTCCCGATGAACGCTCCCCGCAATTTCGTCGACCACCTGCAGCGCCTTGCCGCCGAGCGGCCCGACGACACCGCGCTGGTGATCGTCAGCGCGGCCGACGGTGCCACGCTCGACACGCCGATCCGCTATGCCGAGCTCGCGCTGCGCGTGCGTGCGCTGGCCGCGCGGCTGCAGCGCCGCTTCGCGCCCGGGGAGCGTGTGCTGCTGCTGCTCGACAACGACGACCGCTACGTGGTGGCCTTCCTCGCATGCCTGCATGCGGGGCTGATCGCGGTGCCGGCGTTTCCGCCCGAATCGGCGCGGCCGCAGCACCTGGCGCGGCTGGCCGGCATCGCGCACGACGCGCAGCCGGCGGCGCTGCTCGCGACGCGCGCGACGCTGGCGATGATCGGCAGCGGCTTCGGTGCTGCCGAGCCGATCGCGATCGACGAACTCGATGCCGCCGACGATGCCGCGCTCGCCGCGGCGTGGCGCCCGCACGCGCCGCACGACAGTGACATCGCCTTCCTGCAGTACACCTCCGGCTCCACCTCGGCGCCGAAGGGCGTGATGGTCAGCCACGGCAACCTGATGGCCAACGAGCGGGCGATCGGCGCGGGCTTCGAGGTCGGCGCCGACGACGTGTTCGTCAGCTGGCTGCCGCTGTACCACGACATGGGGCTGATCGGCGGGCTGCTGCAGCCGCTGCACCGCGGCATCCCGACTGTCCTGCTGACGCCGCAGTTCTTCCTGGAGCGGCCGGTGCGCTGGCTGGAGGCGATCGCGCGGCACCGCGGCAGCATCAGCGGTGCGCCGGACTTTGCGTACCGGCTGTGCGTCGAGCGGGTGAAGGACGCGGCGATCGGCGCACTCGACCTGTCGAGCTGGCGCGTGGCCTTCAGCGGTGCCGAGCCGGTGCGGCACGACACGCTGCGAGCGTTCGTCGAGCGCTTCGCGCCGGCGTGCTTCGATCAGCGCTCGGTGTTCCCGTGCTACGGGCTCGCGGAGGCGACGCTGTTCGTCAGCGGCGCGGCAAGGGGGCGGGGGATGGTCGCGCAGCCGTTCTCGGTGTCGGCGCTCGGGGCGGGGCAGGCGAGTGACGGCACGGGCGACGATGCGATCACGCTGGTCAGCAGCGGCCGCGTGCCGAGCGGCCACTGCGTCGAGATCGTCGACCCGCAGACGCTCGCGGTGCACCCCGACGGCCAGGTCGGCGAGATCTGCGCCGCCGGCCCGAGCATCGCGCAGGGCTACTGGCAGCGGCTGGAAGAGACGCAGACGACCTTCGTCGAACGCGGCGGCCAGCGCTGGCTGCGCACCGGCGACCTCGGCTTCGTGCGCGACGGCGAACTGCATGTCACCGGCCGGCTGAAGGACCTGATCATCCTGCGCGGCCAGAACGTCTACCCGCAGGACATCGAGCGCGCGATCGAGGCGGAGGTCGACGCCGTGCGCTCCGGCCGCGTCGCCGCGTTCGCGGTCGAGCTGCCGGGCGGTGGCGAGGGCGTCGGCGTTGCGGTCGAGGTGTCGCGCGCGATGCAGAAGCGCGTGCCGGCCGCGGCGCTGGTGCAAGCGCTCGGCGAGGCGTGTGCCGGCGCGTGCCGCGAGGCGGTGTCGGTGGCGCTGCTGCTGAATCCGGGTGCGCTGCCGAAGACCTCCAGCGGCAAGCTGCAGCGGCGCGCCTGCCGGCTGGGGTTCGAGCAGGGCACGCTGGATGCGTTCGCGGTGTTCGCGCACGGTCGCTTCGTCAGCGGCGACAGCGGCGTCGACGAGGCACCGGCAGTGCCGCTCGACGATGCCGAAGCCGCCGTCGCCGTGCTGTGGCAGGAGGTGCTCGGCCACGCCGCACCGCCGGCGCGCGATGCGCAGTTCTTCGCGAGCGGTGGCAATTCGCTCGCCGCGGTGCAACTGGCCGCGCGCATTGCCGAGCGCTGGCACATCGGCTTCGCGCCGCGCGATGTGTTCGAGGCGCCGCGGCTGGCCGAGCTCGCCGCGCGCGTGCGACAGGCAGGCGACAGCGGCACACGCCGGTCGACGATCCCGGTGCTCGGCGCGGCACGCCGCGCCGGACCGCTGCCGCTGTCGCACGCGCAGCAGCGCCAGTGGTTCCTGTGGCAGCTCGATCCGGGCAGCTCGGCGTACCACGTGCGCTTCGGGCTGACGTTGCGCGGCGTGCTCGACACCGTCGCACTGCAGGCTGCGCTCGACGCGCTGGCGGCGCGCCATGAGCCGCTGCGCACCCGGTTCGACCTGGCCGACGACGGCACGCCGCGCCAGTTCATCCAGCCGCCGCAGCCGGTCGCGCTCGCCGCGTTCGATCTGCAGCCCCTGCTCGACACCCCGTTCGACCTGCGCCGCGGCCCGCTGTGGCGCGTCGGCCTGCTGCGCGTGCGCGACGGCGAGCACCAGCTCGTCGTCGTGATGCACCACATCGTCTCCGACGGGGCGTCGATGCAGTTGTTCGTCGACGAGCTGGCGGCCGGGTATGCGGCGCGCGTGGCCGGCGAGCCGCGCTCGCTCGCCGCGCCGCCGGTGCAGTACGCCGACCACGCGGCGTGGCAGCGCGACGAGCTGGCGGCCGGCGAGGCGGCACGGCAGCTCGCCTGGTGGCGTGCCGAACTCGCACACGACGGCGCGGAAGAACCGATCCTCGCGCTGGCCACCGACCACCCGCGCCGCCCGCAGGCCGGCTACTCGGCCGAGCGGCATGCCTTCACGCTGCCCGATTCCTTGCGCGCGGCGCTGCAGGCGGTTGCGCAAGGGCAGGGCGCCACGCTGTCGATGCTGCTGCTGGGCGCGTTCCAGGGCCTGCTGTACCGCTACACCGGGCAGCGCGATGTGCGCGTCGGCATGACGGTTGCGAACCGCGCGCGGCCCGAGGCGCAGGCGCTGATCGGGCTGTTCGTCAACACGCTGGTGCTGCGCAACCGCATCGGCGGGCGCACGACGCTCGCGCAGCTGGTGGCGCAGGCCAGGGCTGCCTCGCTCGGCGCGCAGGCGCATGCGGAGTTGCCGTTCGATCTGCTGGTCGAGGCCTTGCAGCCCGAGCGCAGCCTGGGCCGCAGCCCGCTGTTCCAGGTGATGTTCAACCACGTCGGCGAAGACCCGCGGCTGCTGCGGCAGTTGCCGGGCCTCGCGGTCGAGTCGCTGCCCTTGCCCGAGCTCGCGGCGCAGTTCGAGCTGGCGCTGGAGCTGCGTGAGCGGGCCGGCGCCGCGCTGGAGCTGTCGTTCGTGTATGCCGCCGAGCTGTTCGATGCGGCCACGGTCGAGCGCTTCGGTGCACACCTGCTCGCGCTGCTGCAGGCGCTGGCGCAGCGGCCCGCGCAGGCGCTCGGCGATGTCGACCTGCTGGGCGCGGATGAGCACGCGCGGCTCGCCGCCTGGGGCGTCGAGGCGCAGCGCTTCGTCGACTGGCGGCCGGTCCACCGCTCGTTCGAGCAACGTGTGCGCGACAACCCGGCGGCCGTCGCGCTGCACTTTGCCGACGAGACGCTGACCCGCGGCGAGCTGAACCGCCGCGCCAACCGCCTGGCGCACCACCTGATCGCGCAAGGCATCGGGCCGGAGACCCGCGTCGGCATTGCGCTCGAACGCTCGGTCGGCATGATGGTCGGCATCCTCGCGGTGCTGAAGGCCGGCGCCGCCTACGTGCCGCTGGACACCGAGCTGCCGGCCGAGCGCCTCGCCTGGATGGTGGGCGACAGCGGCGTCGCATTGGTGCTGACGCACGGCGCGGTGCGCGAGCGGCTGCCGGCGGTGGCCGCGCGCGTGCTCGACCTCGACACGCTCGACACGTCCGCCGAGCGCGATGACGATCCGCAAGCCGACGTGCACGCCGAGCACCTCGCCTACGTGATCTACACCTCCGGCTCCACCGGCACGCCGAAGGGCGCGGCGGTGCGCCACCGGGCGCTCGCGAGCTGCATGGCGTGGATGCAGCAGGTCTATCGCCTCGACGCGGCTGACACCGTGCTGCACAAGGCCGCGTTCGGCTTCGACGTGTCGGCCTGGGAGATGTTCTGGCCGCTGACCACCGGCACGCCGCTGGTGCTGGCCGAACCGGGCGAGCACCGCGACCCGGCGCGGCTCGCGGCGCTGATCCTGCGGCACCGCATCACGACGCTGAACTTCGTGCCGGCGATGCTGCAGGCCTTCCTGCAGCAGCCGCAGGTGCAGGCGATGGGGACTGACGCACCGCTGCGCCGCGTGATCGTCGGCGGCGAGGCGCTGCCGGCCGAGGCGCAGAAGGAGGTCGCGCTGCGGCTGCCGCGTGCCACGCTCTACAACCTCTACGGCCCGACCGAGACGACGATCCACGTCACGCACTGGACCTGCCGTGCCGACGGCGCGACGCAGGTGCCGATCGGCCGGCCGATCACCGAGACGAGCGCGCGCGTGCTCGACGCCGACCTGAACCTCGTGCCGCCCGGCGTCGCCGGCGAGCTGTACCTGGGCGGCGTGAGCCTGGCGCGCGGCTACCTGAACCGTGCGGCGCTGACGGCGGAGCGCTTCGTCGCCGACCCGTTCGATCCGCAGGGCGGGCGGCTCTACCGCACCGGCGACCTGGTGAGATGGAACGCCGAGGGCCAGCTCGACTACCTGGGCCGCATCGACCAGCAGGTGAAGGTCAGAGGCTTTCGGATCGAGCTCGGCGAGATCGAGGCGCGGCTGCTGGCGCACGGCTCGGTGCGCGATGCGGTCGTCGTCGCGAAACCAGGGCCGGCCGGGCTGCGGCTGGTGGCCTACGCGGCCCCGCATGCCGGGCAGCGCATCGACGCCGCCGTGCTGCGCCAGGCGCTCGCCGATGCACTGCCCGACCACATGGTGCCGAGCGCGGTCGTCGCGTTGGAGGCGTTGCCGCTGACACCGAACGGCAAGGTCGACCGCCGCGCGCTGCCCGAGCCGGTGTTCGAGAGCGACCGCGCGCACCTCGCGCCGCAGGGCCGCATCGCCGAGACGTTGGCCGCGATCTGGCGCGAGGTGCTGGGCGTGGAACGCGTCGGCCAGCACGACAACTTCTTCGACCTCGGCGGGCAGAGCCTGCTGCTGATCCGCGTGCACCAGCAGGTGCAGCAGCGCATCGATTCCGAAGTGCCGCTGGTCGAGCTGTTCAGGCACCCGACGCTTGCGGCGCTGGCGCAGCGGCTGGAGCAAGGGTCGGCCGCGCCTGCCACCACCACCGCCATCGACGACCGCGCCAGACAACAACGGGCCGCGCTGCTGCAGCGGCGCCGCACCACCGAGAGGAACACCTGATGAGCACCCCTGAACCGACCGGCATCGAGATCGCGATCATCGGCCTGGCCGGCCGCTTCCCCGGCGCGGCCGATGTCGACGCTTTCTGGCGCAACATCCGCGACGGCGTCGAATCGGTCACCCGCTTCAGCGACGACGAGTTGCGCGCGCGCGGCGTGCCGCAGAGCCTGCTCGACGACCCGGGCTTCGTGAAGGCCGGCGTGCGGCTCGACGGCATCGGCGAGTTCGACGCCGGCTTCTTCGGCTACGCGCCGCGCGAGGCCGAGCAGCTCGACCCGCAGCAGCGGCTGTTCCTCGAATGCGCGTGGCAGGCGCTGGAGCAGGCCGGCTACGCGACCGGCCGGCTCGAGGTGCCGGTCGGCGTGTATGCCGGCGACGGGCCGAACCTCTACCTGATCCGGCACCTGCTGCCATCGTCGGGCGGTGCCGACAGCGGCCAGATCGCCGAGCTGCTGAGCCTGATGAGCGGCAACTCGCCCGGCTCGCTGTGCACGCGCGTCGCCTACAAGCTGAACCTGCGCGGCCCGGCCGTCACGGTGCAGACCGCCTGCTCGACCTCGCTGACGGCCATCCACACCGCTTGTCAGGCGCTGCTGGCCCGCGACTGCGACATGGCGCTGGCGGGGGGCGTGTGGCTGAACCTGTTGCAGGACGGCGGCTACCGCCACCAGGCCGGCGCGATCCTGTCGCCCGATGGCCATTGCCGCGCCTTCGACGAGCGCGCCGCCGGCACGCTGATCGGCAGCGGCGCCGGCCTCGTCGTGCTGAAGCGCCTCGACGACGCGCTGCGCGACGGCGACACGGTGCATGCGGTGATCAAGGGCTCGGCCGCCAACAACGACGGCGCCGACAAGGTCGGCTTCACCGCGCCGAGCGTGCGTGGCCAGGCCGACGTGATCCGCGCCGCCCACCTGGTGGCCGATGTGTCGCCCGACAGCATCGGCTGCATCGAGGCGCACGGCACCGGCACCGTGCTCGGCGACCCGATCGAGGTGGCGGCGCTGACGCAGGCCTTCCGCGCCGGCACCGCGCGGCGCGGCTTCTGCGCGCTCGGCTCGGTCAAGACCAACATCGGCCACCTCGACGCAGCGGCCGGCGTTGCCGGGCTGATCAAGGCGGTGCTGGCGCTGAAGCACCGCACGCTGCCGCCGAGCCTGCATTTCGAGCGGGCGAACCCGCAGCTCGCGCTGGACAGCAGCCCGTTCTACGTCAGCACCGCGGCCGCGCCGTGGCCGCAGGGCGACACGCCGCGGCGCGCCGGTGTCAGCGGCTTCGGCATCGGGGGCACCAACGTGCACGTGGTGCTGGAGGAGGCGCCGGCCGTGGCCGCGCGGGCCGACGACGGCGACTGGCAGGTGCTGCCGCTGTCAGCCCGCGACGGTGCGGCGCTGCGCGAGGCGCGTGCGCTGCTCGCGGACCATCTGCAAGCGCATCCGGAACAGGCCCTGGCCGACGTGGCGCACACGCTGCAATCCGGCAGGCAGGCCTTCGCGCAGCGCAGCGCGGTGGTGGCCGACGGCGCCTCGCTGGCCGCGCAGATGCTGCAGGCGCCCGAGGCGGTGAACGCTGCGGTCGACGCCGCGCCCGAGCTGGTGTTCCTGTTCCCAGGCGGCGGTGCGCAGCATGTGCACATGGGCGAGGCACTGTACCGGCGCAGCGGCGTGTTCCGCGCCGAGGTCGATCGCTGCTGCGAGCTGCTGCGGCCCGGGTTCGGGTTCGACCTGCGCGAGGTGCTGTTCCCGGCGCCGGCCGACGCGGCGGCGGCCGAGCTGCGGCTCGCGCGCATCGAGTTGGCGCAGCCGGCGCTGTTCGTCATCGAGTACGCGATGGCGCGCTGGTGGATGAGCCTGGGCGTGACCCCGGCGCTGATGATCGGCCACAGCCTCGGCGAGTACGTCGCGGCCTGCCTGGCGGGGGTGTTCCAGTTGGCGGATGCGCTGAACATCGTCGCAACGCGTGGCCGGCTGATGCAGGGGCTGCCGGCCGGTGCGATGACGGCGGTGGCGTTGACGGAAGACGCGCTGCGTCCGTACCTCGGCGACGGTTGCGACCTCGCTGCGGTCAACGCCGAACAGCTGTGCGTGATCGCCGGCCCGATCGACGCGATCGAGCGCGCCGAGGCGCGCCTGCGCGAGGCCGGGCAGCAGCCGCGCCGGCTGCATGTCGGCATCGCGTCGCACTCGGCGATGGTCGAGCCGATCGTCGCCGAGCTGCAGCGCACGATCGCCGCGGTGCCTCGCGAGGCGCCGCGCCTGCCGTTCATCTCGAATGCGTCGGGCCGCGTGATCACCGCGGCCGAGGCGGTCGACCCGGCGTACTGGGGCCGTCACCTGCGGGGTGCGGTGCGCTTTGCCGACGGCCTGCGGGCGGTGTTCGAGGGGCCGGGGCGYGTGCTGCTCGAGGTCGGCCCGGGCGCGACGCTCAGCAGCCTCGCGCGCCAGCATCCAGGCGCGGCCACGGCCGTGGGCGTGTGGGCCAGCCAGGCCCATCCGCAGCAGCATGCGCGCAATGCACAGCAACTGGCCGGCACGGTGGCCGCGGCCTGGGTCGCGGGGGTGCCGATCGACTGGTCGGCGTGGCGTGAAGGCGCCGCGCGGCGCCGCGTGCCGCTGCCGACCTATGCGTTCCAGCGCCGCCGCTACTGGGTGGAGGCCGGCGCGCAGGCTGCTGCGGCGAAGGCCGACGGGAACATCTTCTACGCGCCGAGCTGGCAGCGCAGTGCAGCGCCGCGGCCGGCGGCCGGCGCCGAGCCGGGCGGCCACGTGCTGGTGCTCGGCGATGTCGACAGCATCAGCGCCAGCGTGCTGCGCGAACTGCGCCGGCGCGGCGCGCGCGTCAGCTTCGCGCAGCCCGGCATCCGCTTTGCACGAAATGCGGCGCAGCAGTACACCGTGCGGCCGGCCGAGCGTACCGACTTCGACGACCTCTTGGGCGCGCTGCAGGCCGAAGGCCCGTTGACGCAGGCCCTGCACCTGTGGAGCCTCGACGGCCACCGCGGCACGGCCGCGAAACCGAAGCTGGAGCTTGGCTACCTGAGCCTGCTGGCGTTCGCACAGGCGGTCGAAGCGGCTGGCATCGAGCGGCTCGCGCTGACCGTCGTCACCGACCGCCTCGAAGACGTGACCGGTACCGAGCCGCTGGCGCCCGAGAAGGCGACGCTGCTCGGTCTCGCGCGGGTGATGGGGCAGGAGATCCCGTCGCTGCGCTGCCGCGTCGTCGACGTGCTGCTGCCGGCGCCGGAGAGCGAGGCGGAGGATCGGCTCGCCCGCGTGCTGGTCGACGAGGCGCAGGGCGACAGCGTCGACACACCCGTCGCATGGCGCGGTCCGCACCGCTGGGTGCAGCGCTACGAGCTGCTGCCGGCGGGCCTGCCTGCGAGCCAGCGGCTGCGCCGTGGCGGCGTGACCCTGATCACCGGCGGGCTCGGCGGCGTCGGCCTCGCGCTGGCGCGCCAGCTCGCGGGCGCGTGGCAGGCCCGGCTGGTGCTGCTGGGCCGCAGCGAGCTGCCGGCGCGTGCCGACTGGGCCCGGTTGGCGGATGACGCGCAGCAGCCGCTCGCGTTGCGCCGCAAGCTGCAGCAACTGGTCGCGCTCGAAGCCACCGGGGCCGAGCTGATGACGGTCGCCGCCGATGTCAACGATGCGGCACAGCTGCGCGCGGTGCTCGCGCAGGTGCACCAACGCTTCGGGCCGGTGCAGGGCGTCGTGCATGCCGTCGTGCACCCCGGCCGCGGCATGATCGCGCAGCGCAGCCGCGCGCAGGTCGAGGCCGCGTTCGAGCCCAAGCTGCACGGCACGCAGGTGCTGCTGGAGGTGCTGCGCGGCGAACCGCTCGACTACGTGCTGTTCTGCTCGTCGGTCGCCAGCCTGATCGGCGGGCTGGGCCGCAGCGACTATGCCGGCGCCAACGCGTTCCTCGATGCGCTGGCGATCGCATCGCGCCGCGCCGACGGGCCACCGCTGTTCTCGGTCAACTGGGATGCGTGGCGCGATGTCGGCATCGCGGTCGACATGGACCTGCCCGAAGGCATCGGCCTGGACGAGCGCAGCGGCGTCGCCGCGTTCGAGCGCATCGTCAACGGGCCGGACCTGCCGCAGACGGTGGTGTCGGTCACGCCGCTCGCGCAGCGCTTCGGGCCGCTCGATGGCGGCATGCTCGAGGTGATCGCCGAGTCGGCCCAGGCCGCGACCCCGGCGCGCAGCGGCCATCCGCGCCCGGTGCTGACGACGCCGTTCGCCGCCCCCGAAGGCACGCTGCAGGAAGGCCTGGCCGCGCTGTGGACCGAGCTGCTCGGCATTGCACCGATAGGAGTGCACGACAACCTGTTCGAGCTCGGCGGCGATTCGCTGCTCGCGATCCGGCTGCTGTCGCKGGTGCGGCAGGCGCATGGCGTCGAGCTGCATCCGGCGCTGTTCTTCAAGCTGCCGACGGTCGCCGCGCTGGCGCAGGCGGTGTGCGAGCGCGCGCCGCAGGTGGAAGTCGCTCCGGCGGCGATCACGCGCGGCGAAGGCGCGGTGGCGCCGATGTCGCCGGCCCAGCAGGGCCAGTGGTTCCTGTGGCAGCTCGATCCGGACAGCACCGCGTACCACGTTGGCGGCGRCCTGCGGCTGTCGGGCGCGCTCGACGTGCCGGCGTTGCAGCGGGCGATCGGCGAACTGGTGCAGCAGCATGACGGCCTGCGCACGGTGTTCCGCGAAGGCGAGGGCGGCGTGCTGGAGCAGGTCGTGCAGGACACGGCTGCGATCGAGATCCCGTTGCTCGACCTGGTGTTGCAGCCGGCCGACCAGCGCGATGCACGGCGTCATGACGAAGCGCTGCGCATCGCCCGCACGCCGTTCGACCTGCGCCGCGGCCCGCTGCTGCGCGCTGCGCTGCTGCGCTGCGCGCCGGGCGAGCACGAGCTGCTGTTGATGATGCACCACATCGTGTCCGACGCCTGGTCGGTCGAGCTGATGCTCGACGAGTTGGCGCAGCGCTATGCCGCGGCCTGCGAGGGCCGCTCGGCGGCGCTGCCGGCACCGGCGATCCGCTATGGGGATTTCGCGGCCTGGCAGCGGCGCTGGCTGGCCGATGGCGAGGGCGAACGGCAGCTCGCGTATTGGCGTCGCCAGATCGACGATCCGCAGGCCATGCTCGCGCTGCCGACCGACCGGCCGCGCGAGGCCGCGGGCCGAAGCGGGGCGGCGCAGCACTTGGTCGACCTGCCGGCGGACCTGGTCGACGGACTGAAGCGCCTCGTCGCGAAAGAGGGCGCCACGCTCTTCATGGGCCTGATCGCGGCCTTCCACGCGCTGCTGCACCGGCACACCGGCCAGCCGCTGGTGCGCATCGGCGTGCCGGTCGCGAACCGGCACCGGCCCGAGATGGCGCGCGTCGTCGGCTTCTTCATCAACACGCTGATAATCCAGGCGCGCGTTGACGGCCGCCAGCCGCTGCTCGCGCTGCTGCAGCAGGTGCGCGATGCGGCGATCGACGCGCAGGCGCACCCCGACCTGCCGTTCGACCACCTCGTCGAGGCGCTGCGCCCGCCGCGCGTGCCGGGCGTCACGCCGCTGTTCCAGGTGATGTTCAACCACCTCGGGCAGGGCGGGCGCTCGCCGACGGGCTGGCCGGGGTTGCAGGTCGCGCGCATCGACCTGGCCGAGCGCGCCGCGCCGTTCGAGCTGACGCTGGAGACGCAGGAGCTCGACGATGGCCGCCTGCGCGCTGCGTTCCGCTATGCCGATGCGCTGTTCGAGCC
>NZ_JBFUCB010000102.1:0-13828 GCF_056405435.1 Rhizobacter sp. P1_G5
ACCTGTGGCACACGCGCCGCAGCTGGGCGCGCGCGCCGCTGCGGCTGGAGCGGCGGCTGCCGCAGGCGCTCGCGATCGGCGTGCCGCGCGAGCTGGTGCTCAACCTCGTCAACACGGCGACCCTCGGCTGGCGCGGCAGCGTGTTCGACGAGCTGGACGGCACGCTCGACTTCGACGGCCTGCCGCGCACGTTCCGCCTGCCGGGGCGCCGGCGCATCGAGCTGCGCTACCGCGTGACGCCGCGCCGGCGCGGCCGGGTGCGCTTCGGCGGCACGCAGCTGCGGCTGCGCTCGCGCGGCGGCAGCTTCGAATGGCTGCACCTGCTGGGCGAGCCGCAGCTGCTGCACGTGTACCCGAACTTCGCGGCGGTCGCGCGCTATGCGTGGCTGGCCGGCGACCGGCGGCTGTCGCAGATCGGCATCAAGACCTATGCGCAGCGCGGCGAGGGCACTGATTTCAAGCAGCTTGCCGACTACCAGAGCGGCGACCCGGTGCGCCACATCGACTGGAAGGCGACGCTGCGCCACGGCCGGCCGATCGTGCGGCAGTTCCAGGACGAGCGCGACCAGTGCGTGCTGTTCCTGCTCGACTGCGGCCGGCGGATGCGGGCCGACGAGGGGGCGACGAGCGCCGACGGCGGCCACTTCGACCAGGCGCTGAACGCGCTGATGCTGCTGACCCACGTTGCGCTGAAGGAGGGCGACGAGGTCGGCGCGCTGAGCTTCGGCCATGCGCCGGGGCAGCAGCGCCGCTTCGCGCCGCGCAAGGGGGCGGCGACGCTGAACGCGATGATGGCGCGGCTGTACGACATCGAGCCCGGCACCGACCACTCCGACTACCTCGAGGCGGCGCGCGACGTGATGCGGCTGCAGCGCAAGCGGGCGCTGGTGATCATGCTGACCAACTTCCGCGACGAGGATGCGGCCGAGCTGGCCCCGGCGCTGAAGCTGATGCGCACGCGCCACCTGGTGCTGGTGGCGAGCCTGCGCGAGCGGGTGCTGCGCGAGATCGCGGGCCAGCCGCTGGGGGTGGCCGAGCGGGCGGTCGAGGTGGCCGGCGCGCACTGGTTCGAGCAGGCGCGGCGCGATGCCTTCCGGCGCGTGACCGGGCAGGACGCGCTGTCGGTGGACGTGGAGCCGCGCGACCTGCCGGTGGCGCTGGTGAACCGGTACCACGCGGTGAAGCGCTCGCGGCTGCTGTAGCGGCCCCCATCCGCTCGCGTCATCCCCCCAGAATCCCCACTCGGGGTGCTAGGCGCGACACGAGGGCTCCGCTACGATGGCCGCGCCGATCCCCGGCCTACGACACCACATCATCCCGAGGAGAACCCCTGCATGGCCACCGCCAATCCGTCCGCCAACCCGTACCAACCGCCGCGCGCGGCCGTCGCCGACATCGACCGTGCATCGGGCGAGGTCCAGCCGATCAACCTGTGGTCGGCGCGCGGGCGCATCGGCCGCCTGCGCTACCTCGCCTACCTCGGTGCGAGCTACCTGCTGATGCTGCCGGTGTTCATCGTGGCCGGCGTGATCGCGGCGGTGACGCAATCGCCGTTCGTGATGGTGGCCGTGTACGGCGTGGTCGGCATCGTCTATGCCGTCTGGGCCGTGATGATGATGATCCAACGCTCGCACGACATGGGCTGGAGCGGCTGGACGGTGCTGCTCGCGATCATTCCGTTCGTCGCGCTGATCTGGCTCTTCAAGGCCGGTACGCCGGGCAGCAACGAGTACGGTGCACCGCCGCCGCCGAACACCCGCTCGGTGAAGATCCTGGCCTGGGTCTTCCCGGCGTTCATCGTGCTCGGTATCGTCGCGGCGATCGCGCTGCCGGCCTACCAGCAGTACGTGATGCGAGCCAAGGCGGCACAGATCCAGGCGCAGCCGCAGCAGCAGCCCTGAGCATGGCGAATCGACTCACCCAGATCGCCACCCGCACCGGTGACGACGGCAGCACCGGCCTCGGCGACGGCACGCGCGTGCCGAAGGACCACCTGCGCGTGCAGGCGATGGGCGATGTCGACGAGCTGAACTCGACGCTCGGCGTGCTGCTCGCCGAGCCGCTGCCCGACGAGGTGCGCGAGCTGCTGGTCGTGATCCAGCACGAGCTGTTCAACCTCGGCGGCGAGCTGTCGATCCCCGGCTACGAGCTGCTGAAGGGCGATGCGGTGCTGCGCCTGGACGAGGCGCTGGCCCACCACAATGCGGCGCTGCCCCGGCTGAAGGAGTTCATCCTGCCGGCGGGCACGCGCAGCGCGGCGATCGCGCACGTGGGGCGCACCATCGCGCGCCGCGCCGAGCGCGCGGTGGTGGCGCTGGGGGCGCAGGAAGCGGTGCGTGCCGAACCGCGGCAGTACCTGAATCGGCTGAGCGACCTGCTGTTCGTGCTGGCGCGCGTGCTGAACCGCGCCAACCTCGACGGGCTGGGCGGCGACGATGTGTACTGGCGCAGCGAGCGGCTGGCCAGAGACGCTGACTGAGCGGCGCCGTCAGGGCGCCGCGTAGTACCCGACCGCGAACTCCGCGAGCGTCAGCTGGCCATCGTGGTCGGCATCGAGCTTGTCGAACATCGATGCGATCACCGGCAGGCGCTCGGCCTCCTCGCGCGACAGCTTGCCATCGCCGTTCACGTCGACGCGGGTGAACACGGCTTCCATCGCGGCCTTGTCCTTGGCCGAGGGCTCGGCCGCCGGCGTCACTGCCGAGGCCAGCAGCGCCGCGCCACCCAGCGTCAGGGCCAGCAGGCTGCTGCGAATGCGGTGCGGCGTGGTCATGGCGTGCCCCCGGGCAAGTGGATCGGACGTCGATTGCACCCGATCCGGCCTGCTGCAGCCAGACTTCTTGCCAGGGCTTACCCGCGCTACATCTGCGTGACCGACCTTACATGCGCAGACGCGGGGTCGGCCCCGTCCGTTCAGCGGCGGCGCGCCTTCACGGCCTGGTGCAGCACGTCGAGCACCGTCAGCGAATCGTTCCAGCCGATGCAGGCGTCGGTGATGCTCTGCCCGTAGGCGAGCTGGGCCGGATCGTCCTTGCCGGCGCTGAACTTCTGCGCCCCGGCGTTCAGGTGGCTCTCGACCATCACGCCGAAGATGCGGCGGCTGCCCCCGGCGACCTGGCCGGCGATGTCGCGCGCGACGTCGATCTGGCGCTCGTGCTGCTTGCTGCTGTTGGCGTGCGAGCAGTCGACCATCAGCGACGGGTTCAGCTTGGCGGCTTCGAGGTCCTTGCAGGCGGCCTCGACGTGAACGGCGTCGTAGTTGGGCGTCTTGCCGCCGCGCAGGATCACGTGGCAGTCGGGGTTGCCGCGCGTCTCGACGATCGCGACCTGGCCGTTCTTGTGCACCGACAGGAAGTGGTGCGCGCGGGCCGCGGCCTGGATCGCGTCGGTGGCGATTCGGATGTTGCCGTCGGTGCCGTTCTTGAAGCCGATCGGCGCCGACAGGCCCGAGGCCAGCTCGCGGTGCACCTGGCTCTCGGTGGTGCGCGCGCCGATCGCGCCCCATGAGATCAGGTCGCCGATGTACTGCGGCGAGATCACGTCGAGGAACTCGCTGCCGGCCGGCATGCCCAGGCGGTTGATCTCGGTCAGCAGCTGGCGCGCGATGCGCAGGCCCTCGTCGATGCGGTAGCTCTCGTCGAGGTAGGGATCGTTGATCAGGCCCTTCCAGCCGACGGTGGTGCGCGGCTTCTCGAAGTAGACGCGCATCACGATCTCGAGCGTGTCGGCGTATTTCAGGCGCTGTTCGCGCAGCTTGCGGGCGTAGTCGACGGCGGCGACCGGGTCGTGGATCGAGCAGGGGCCCATCACGACGAGCAGGCGGTCATCGCGGCCGGCGACGATGTTCTTGATGCGCTGGCGCGTGTCGGCGATCAGCGTTTCGGCGGCGGTGCCGCGGATCGGGAAGAAGCGAACCAGGTGTTCGGGCGGGGGCAGCGGAGTCACGTCCTGGATCCTTTCGTCGTCGGTCTGGCCTGTCTTGTCGATGGGCGCATACCAACCCTCCGTGGCGCTGGCGGACTTGGCGTTCATGAGCGTGATCTCCTGCTGGGATGGACGGTGAAAACTGCGGGGGCAAAAAAAAACCGCCGGGGAGACCCGGCGGTTTGGTGAGTTCTTTGCGTTTGTGTCTTACAGCCTACGCGCTGACCTCTCCTCCGCCGGGCGGTGCGAGAACCAAAAGTAGGCAAAGAAGTAGGACGGGACGAAACGCATGGGCGCGAATGTAGCACGGCCTCCCGATCGGCCGTCAAGCTCGTTTTTTGCACAGGTGTTCGCCGTCGCGGGGAAATTGACAGCGCCGCGCAGGCGCGGGTCAATGGCGGTTTGCCAACAAGACAGGAGACACGCATGGACCGACGACACCTGATTTCCACCGGCGCGGCAATGGGCCTGGGCGCCGTGGCCGGTTGCGCCACCGACACCCGCGCGGCCGGCGGCGCGAAGACCGCGTTCGAGGTGCCGCAGCCGACGCTGCCGGTGGTCGGCAGCACCGAGCTGTTCCCGGTGCGCCGTATCTACTGCATCGGCCGCAACTACGCGGCGCATGCGCGCGAGATGGGGTCGGACCCGAACCGCGAGCCGCCGTTCTTCTTCCAGAAGCCGAGCGACGCGGTGCAGTTCGTGGCGCCCGGCAGCACGGCCGAGCACCCGTACCCGCCGTTGACGAAGAACTACCACTACGAGATCGAGCTCGTCGCGGCGCTGCACCGCGGCGGGCGCAACGTGCCGCCGGAGCAGGCGCTCGATCTGGTCTACGGTTATGCGATCGGGCTGGACATGACGCGCCGCGACCTGCAGCGCGCGATGGGCGACGAGAAGAAGCCGTGGGAGATCGGCAAGAGCTTCGACCGCTCGGCGCCGATCGGGCCGATCCACCGCGTGGCGCAGGTGGGGCATTTCACGCAGGGCTCGATCACGCTGAAGGTGAACGGCCAGCTCAAGCAGAACGCCGACCTGAAGCAGATGATCTGGAGCGTGGCCGAGCAGATCAGCAAGCTGTCGCAGGCCTTCGAGCTGAAGCCCGGCGACATCATCTTCAGCGGCACGCCGGAGAACGTCGGGCCGGTGGTGCCGGGGGATGTGATGCAGGGGGAGATCGCGGGCTTGCCGGTGTTGAGCGTGCGGGTGGTGTAGGAGGGGCAAGAGAGAGGGCAAGAGGGGAACCGGCCTGGCGGTGTCGTTACCAATGCGGGCAGGCGGATGCACGCCTTGCTGCAGCGACACCTCAGGAAAGGAACCTGACCATGGAAGGCCAGCCCCCCGGCAAACTCCCCTCGTCTCGCGGGCCGTCGCTGAAGAACTTCGTCATCCGAGGTCGGACGAGCGCGCAGCCTGATGGCAAGGCATTGGGCCAGAAGGAGCGTCAAAACGCTCGTGCAACGCTTGACTCGGGCCTGCAGTCACCACGGAGGCCCACGATCGACCCGGAATCTGACGAACGGCGGACACGGCAGCGTCGAGACGAAGACGAGCTCTTGCGCGCGATCGAGGGTGCGATGACGCGCAATGACGATGCCTCTGCCGAACAGCTGCTCCTGCAATTGAACAAGGTGCAGCAGCAAGGCGTTGTGTTGCGGGAGCACCTCGAATCGTCCGGCCGTGCGAATCAGCTGCTGGCCTGTCGGGAAAGGCTCAACGGGGAGCTCGAAACCACCAGCACGTTGAAGCTCGAGCTCCGTGCCGCAACAAAGTACGTGCGAGCGCTGGAGACTCGCATCGAAGCGTCTGCGGCCCGAGTGGAGAACCTCGCGAAGGAATTCGACGCACTGCTGGCACGGCCCGAAACGTGAGGCGATGCACGGAACGCCCTTCGAGGCGGTGTTACTCACGCGATGCGATATCGAGAGTCATCAGCAGTCAGGGCGAGTCCGGTTATCGCAGTCACTCATCAATGCAGGGCCGCGACGGCTTGCCAATCAGGAGAAAGCAATGAGGCCCCCACCCGGAGTCAAAAAGAAAGATCGTGCGGAAAGCAAGGTGCAGAGCCCGAGGTCGAAGGAGAAGAACGACTTGCTCCATCGTAATAAGACGAGCAAGAAGAACGCTCGCCACACATTGGACCTGTCTGGGACGAATCTATCCATTGATCGACCGACAGCGCTGTCCACTGAAAAACGCGCCACCTTTGCCTCCCAGCCGTCCGACTCGGACTCCCTGTTGCCGACGTTCAATCAGTGGAGGAATGGGGCCGATACCACCAGCCCGAGACACGCGTGGACATCTTCGGTTCACTCGCCGAGGGGTACTCCCGCCGCTGAGAAGCTGACACTGGGCAAGAGTCGCACCAACAATCTCATCGAGAGCCTGCTGGGATCGATGCAGGGCGCCTCAGAGCAAGAAATCAAGGAGGCGCTTCAAAAGCTGGAGCGCATGGAGGGGAGCCGCGCCGGTCTGGGACAGGCCGCGCAGGAATACAAGCGCCAGGCAGCCGCGGCAAGAGCCGAGATCAGCACGCTGCAACAGCGCGTGTTGGACTTGGATGCGCGAGCATCCCTCCTGGAGAATCTCAACGAAGGCGGCACCGAAGAATGTCAAGGCGCGATTCAGAGATTGAAAGCAGAGCTTGGGCGCCGAGCCGCGCTTCAGGCACCGGGCGACGTACTTGAATCTGCCGAGGGCGGCGACGTTGACGCCAAGAAGGTGTTTGGGGACGCGACATTTTCACTGGAGGAGGTGCTCCAGGGGCTTAAAGTTTCCGTTGCGGAGTTGGAAGTCGAGGCTCGGCAAAAGCGCGGCACTGTCAGTATCCAGAAGCTGCCCGCGTTGGAGTTGATCTCTGCCACCGAAACAGTCGAGACCGAAGGGGTATCGCACAGCAAGGCGGAGCGCAAAGCGGCCGAGCATGCGAAGAAAGTCGGGCAACTCGGAGAACTTCTGACAGCGGAAGAGCAGAAGCTGGCCAAGTGGCAGCACAAGGCCCGTGAACTCGCCTTGTCGGAGGCCAGCGCCTCCAACGTGTAGAACCGCTCTCCGTGCCCTGCCCGGGCGCCGCGCTCAGGCCGTCCCGCCCACCGTCATCTTGTCGATGCGCAAGGTGGGCTGGCCGACCCCCACCGGCACGCTCTGCCCTTCCTTGCCGCACACGCCGACGCCGGTGTCGAGCTTCATGTCGTTGCCGATCATGCTGACGCGGGTCAGCGCGTCGGGCCCATTGCCGATGATCGTGGCGCCCTTCACCGGGTACTGGATCTTGCCGTTCTCGACCCAGAAGGCCTCGGAGGCCGAGAACACGAACTTGCCGCTGGTGATGTCGACCTGCCCGCCGCCGAAGTTGGTGGCGTACAGCCCGCGCTTCAGGCCGGCGATGATCTCTTCCTTGGTCTTGTCGCCACCCAGCATGTAGGTGTTGGTCATGCGCGGCATCGGCACCGCGGCATAGCTCTCGCGGCGGCCGTTGCCGGTCGGGGCGACGCCCATCAGGCGGGCGTTCATCGAATCCTGGATGTAGCCCTTCAGGATACCGTCCTCGATCAGCACGTTGCGCTGCGTGGCGTTGCCTTCGTCGTCGACGTTCAGCGAGCCGCGGCGGTCGGGCAGCGTGCCGTCGTCGAGCACCGTCACGCCCTTGGCCGCCACGCGCTGGCCGATGCGGCCGCTGAAGGCGCTGGAGCCCTTGCGGTTGAAGTCGCCTTCGAGCCCGTGGCCGATGGCCTCGTGCAGCAGCACGCCGGGCCAGCCCGGGCCGAGCACGACGCTCATCTCGCCGGCCTTGGCCGGGCGCGATTCGAGGTTGGTGAGGGCGGCCTTGACGGCATCGTTGACGTAGCTCTCGATGATGTTGTCGTGGAAGTAGCCGAGCCCGAAGCGGCCGCCGCCGCCGCCGGAGCCGACCTCGCGGCGCATCTCGCCGGCGATGGTCTGCTCGGCGATCACGGTGACCGACAGCCGCACCAGCGGCCGCACGTCGGCGGCCAGCGTGCCGTCGGCGCGGGCCACCAGCACCACGTCGTACTCGGCGGCGATGCCGGCCATCACCTGCTTGATGCGCGGATCCTTGGCGCGGGCGAGCTTCTCGACGCGCTCCAGCAGCGCGACCTTCTGCGTGCTGTCGAGCGTGGCGATCGGGTCCATCGGCGCATAGAGCACGCGGCTGCCGGCGATCTTCGGCGTGCCGGTGATCTTGACCGTGCGGCTCTGGCCGGCCGCGGCGATGGTGCGCACGGTGGCGGCCGCATCGAGCAGCGCGGCCTCGGAGATGTCGTCGGAGTAGGCGAAGGCGGTCTTCTCGCCGGCCACCGCGCGCACGCCGACGCCCTGGTCGATGCCGAAGCTGCCGCTCTTCACGATGCCTTCCTCGAGGCTCCAGCCTTCGCTGCGCGTGTACTGGAAGTAGAGGTCGGCGTCGTCGATGCGGTGCGTCGCGATGGCCTGCAGGGCCTTGGCCAGCGTCGCATCGGTCAGGCCGAAGGGTTCGAGCAGCAGCGAGCGGGCGACGACCAGTCGTTCGAGGGTGGGTTCGCGCGAGATCATGGCGGCTCCTGTGGGTGGTGGGGCATTCTAGGAGGGGGTCGGTTCTCGGTCGAGCGAAGGCCTTTGGGAACTGTGACCGCGCGGTGGTTACTCAGGCGAGGCCGGGGCGTCCGGCACGGCAGTCACCCATGGACCTGTTGTCAGGAGATCTTCTTGTTAGAGCGAAAGTCAGACGCGGCAAAGACCCGGCGAACGGACGGGCATCCCACCGATTCGAAGGCGGACAAGAAAAAGAGCAAGGAACTGTCGAAGAAGACAAGGAAGCAGCGGCGCAGTGCCGAGTCGGAAGTCAAGCAGTCATTGGAGGTCAAGTCGTCTCGACGGCATAGAGGGCCTCCCAGCGACGAAGCGAAGCCTCCGCAACTGCCGGAAGAGGCGTTGATAGCCTGGAAGATTCTGCAACCCAGGTTGGATGAGTCCGGCGAGTTGAAATCCGAGTTCATTCGCCCTGAAAGTGAACTGGACACGCAAGTCATACCACGCCAGATCTCGAGCGATTTTGTGTCGGAGCAACGAACGTCATCCCCAGGCAACTCGGGTGAACCGTCGAGTCCGCGACTCGCGAGGCAAGTGCCGCCGAAAGGGGCGCTTCGGATCATCCGTCCGGGCGAACCCCAGGGAAAGCGCAAGTCCTTGCCAGTGACGTCTCCCGCGTCGATTGAGAAATCGCGTCATCTGAAAAGGATGTACAGAGACGACTTGGCGATGCTCCAGCAGAACACACGAAACCTGGATGCCATTCAGCGGATGTCCGGCTTCATACAGTCGGCCGATGCAACTCAGCTTCGCGAAGCAAGGCGCGAGTCGCGAAAGGAGTATGAGCAACTTTCACAACGCATTGATCGGACAAGACGGGAACTCACGAAGTTGGAGAGCCAGAAGTTGGTAGTCGCTGGAACACTCAAGGAACTCGACGAGGCCATCGCAAAGAGCCCTCAAGAAGACTTTCCTGACGACAAGGAGTGGGACGTGCTTGATGGGCCGCCTGAAAGCCCAGGCTCTCCCTCCAGAAGCACCGCCGAGCATCGACGAGTGCAGACCGACAAGGTCTGATCTCTCGGCTCACATCGCCGCGCTTCAATCGGTTTCCCGCATCGCCAATGCCCGTGCATAGAGCGCATTCCGGGAGGCGCCGGTGATGGTGGCGGCCAATGACACGGCCTGTGTCAACGGCAATTCAGCCAGCAGGAGCTTGAGTGTTGCTTCGCTGTTTGCGGCGGATTCATCATGCTGAACGGGTCGGGCGTGGACCACGAGAACGAACTCACCGCGCTGGCGGTGTTCGTCCTCGGCCATCCATGCCGGAAGACCTGCGGCTGGCAAGGTCACGATGCTTTCAAACTGCTTGGTCAGCTCGCGGCACAGTGTGACGAGCCGGTCGCCGCATGCATCGGCGATGCCTTTCACCAACTTCTCGATGCGGTGGGGTGCTTCGAACACCACTTGCGCGTTTGCGCGCATCGCGATCGCCTGCATGGCCTGGGCTCTTTCGTTGCCCTTGGGCGGAAGAAAGCCGATGAACTCGAAGCCGCCAGTGACAGCATCCCCCGCCACGCTCAACGCCGCCAACGCACTGCTGGCCCCGGGAAGCGGCACGCACCGATACCCCGCCGCCTGCGCCGCAGCCACCAGCACCGCCCCCGGATCGCTCACCGCCGGCGTCCCCGCATCGCTCACGTACGCCACCCGCTCGCCGCGCGCCAGCCGCGCCAGCACTGCCTGCGCCGCCTCGCGCTCGTTGTGCTCGTGCACCGCCAACAGCGGCTTGTCGAGCCCCAGGTGGCGCATCAGCTGCGCGCTGTGCCGCGTGTCCTCGCAGGCCACCGCGTCGACCAGCGACAGCACGTGGATCGCGCGCAACGTGATGTCGGCCAGGTTGCCGATCGGCGTCGCGACCACATAGAGCGCGCCGGCGGGATACTGCTGCGCGCCCGCCGCCGCCTCGGCAGCCTTCAGCAACAACGATGAGTCCAGGGTCACGATGGTCCAGACGACGAAGGAGGTGGGAGACGACGGCGAGGCACGGGCGCTCGCGCACCTGCTGCGTCATGGCCTCGTGCTGGTGCGGCGCAATTATCGGGTCGCGGCCGGCCCGCGTGCCCGCGGCGGCGAGGTCGACCTGATCCTGCGCGAGCGCGACGGCACGCTGGTGTTCGTCGAGGTGCGCACCCGCGCCCGGCTCGGCCATGGCGGCGCGGCGGCAAGCGTTGGTGGCGTCAAGCAACGTCGTGTCATCTTCGCGGCGCACCATTTCCTGCGCGCCTGCCCGACACTGCCGCCCTGCCGCTTCGACGTGGTGGCCATCGACGGCGAGCACCTGGAGTGGCTGAAAGCGGCCTTCGACGCAGGTTGAAAGGGGCTGAGCGGGCGGTCACACCCCTCGGAACCAAGCTGGTGCACCCGTGTCATATGATCCATGCCCATGCTTGAACAACGAATCCAGCAACAATTCTTCGACAGCGCCGACCTGAAGTACGCCGCGGCCGAGATCCTCTCCCGTCCCATCGCCGATGCCGTCAGTGCCGTCGTCGGCTCGATCACCTCCGGCGGCAAGGTGCTGGCCTGCGGCAATGGCGGCTCGGCGAGCGATGCCCAGCACTTCGCGGCCGAGTTCGTCGGCCGCTTCGAGCGCGAACGCCCCGGCCTCGCCGCGATCGCGCTGACGACCGACACGTCGATCCTGACGGCGATCGGCAACGACTACGATTTCACTGCGATCTTCTCGAAGCAGGTGCAGGCGCTCGGCGCCCCCGGCGACGTGCTGATCGCGATCACCACCAGCGGCAACTCCGCCAACGTGCTGGCCGCCGTCGAGGCGGCCCACGCGAAGGAGATGACCGTGATCGCCCTCACCGGCCGCGGTGGCGGCAAGATGGCGGGCGAACTCACCGAAACCGACGTGCACATCTGCGTGCCCCACGAACGCACCGCGCGCATCCAGGAAGTCCACATCCTCGCGCTGCATTGCCTGTGCGATGCGGTCGATCTGCAATTGCTGGGTGAACAGGAAAACACATGAAGTCTCTCTCGTCCCGTCTTTCTCCCCTCACCGTCGTCGTGGCCGCCGTCGTGGCCACCTCCAGCCTGTCCGGCTGCGCCGCCTTCTTCATCGGCGGCGCGATGGTCGGCGGCACGCTGGTCGCGACCGACCGCCGCACCTCCGGTGCCCAGATCGAAGACCAGTCCATCGAGCTGAAGGGCGGCAAGCGCCTGAGCGAGGTCACCGACCAGCAGAAGTCGCGCGTCAGCATCACCAGCTACAACCGCATGGTGCTGCTGACCGGCGAGGTGCAGACCGACACCGAGAAGGCCGCCGCCGAACAGGCCGTGACGCAGCTCGAGAACGTGCGCACCGTCGTCAACGAGATCTCGCTGGCCGGCAGCAACACCTTCAGCCGCAGCGGCGCGAGCGATGCGCTGCTCACCAGCAAGGTCAAGGCGACGCTGATCGATGCGCGCGACGTGATGGCCAACGCATTCAAGGTGGTCACCGAGCGCGGCACCGTCTACCTGATGGGCGTTGTCACGCAGCGCGAGGCCGACCGCGCGACCGACCTGGCGCGCAGCATCAGCGGCGTGCAGAAGGTGGTGCGGGTGTTCGAGATCGTCTCCGAAGACGAACTTGCGCGGCTGCGCCCGGCCGACCCGCCGAAGCCCGCCACCTCGTCGAACAAGCCCTGACCGATCCAGCAGCCGCCGCGGAACCGGCTTTGCCGGGCCGCCAGCGGCGTCCCCTTGAGGGGGAGGCGCCGAAGGCGCTTCGGGGGTGGGCTATTTCAGCCTTGTGATCAGGCTTGAGGTGTCCCAGCGCTGGCCGCCCGTGGCCTGCACGTCGGCATAGAACTGGTCGACCAGCGCGGTGACCGGCAGCCGCGCACCGTTGCGCTTGGCCTCGTCGAGCACCAGGCCCAGGTCCTTGCGCATCCAGTCGACCGCGAAGCCGAAGTCGAACTTGCCGTCGATCATCGTCGGCCCGCGATTGTCCATCTGCCAGCTCTGCGCGGCGCCCTTGCCGATCACGCCGAGCACGGCCTTCATGTCGAGCCCGGCCTTCTGGCCGAACGCGACCGCTTCGGCCAGGCCCTGCACCAGCCCGGCGATGCAGATCTGGTTCACCATCTTCGCGAGCTGGCCGGCACCGCTCTCGCCGAGCAGCGTGACGGCCTTCGCAAACGCCATCGCGACCGGCTGGGCCTTCGCGAACGCGCCGGCCTCGCCGCCACACATCACGGTCAGCGCGCCGTTGATCGCGCCCAGGTTGCCGCCGGACACCGGTGCATCGATGAAGTGCAGGCCGAGCTTTCGGGCGGCGGCATCGAGCTCGCGCGCCACCTCGGCCGAGGCGGTGGTGTGGTCGACGAAGATCGCCCCCGGCTTCATGCCGGCAAAGGCGCCGTCCGGCCCGGTGGTCACAGCGCGCAGGTCGTCGTCGTTGCCGACGCAGGCGAACACCAGGTCGGCGCYGGCCACCGCGGCCTTCGGCGTCGCGGCGCTCGCCCCGCCGTACTCCTTCACCCACTGCGCCGCCTTGGCCGCGGTGCGGTTGTAGACGGTCACGCGGTGCCCGGCGCGCGCCAGGTGCCCGGCCATCGGGTGGCCCATCACGCCCAGGCCCAGGAAGGCCACGGTCTGCGCGGCGATCGGCTCGTAGGTCTTGGTGCTCATCGGGGGCGCGTCCTCAGACGATCGTCAGGTGTTCGGTGCCGGCCGACAGGTCGCTGCTGCGCGCGCGGTTGCTGTTCAGCTTGATCTGCAGCCGCAGGTCGTTCACCGAATCGGCGTTGCGCAGCGCGTCTTCGTAGGTCACCAGGTGGTTCTCGTAGAGGTCGAACAGGCTCTGGTCGAAGGTCTGCATGCCCAGCTCGCGCGACTTCTTCATGATCTCCTTGATCTCGGAGACCTCGCCCTTGAAGATCAGCTCGGAGATCAGCGGCGTGTTCAGCATGATCTCCACCGCGGCGATCCGCCCGCGGCCTTCCTGGCGCGGCAGCAGCCGCTGCGACACCAGCGCCTTCAGGTTCAGCGACAAGTCCATCAGCAGCTGGGCGCGGCGCTCCTCGGGGAAGAAGTTGATGATCCGGTCGAGCGCCTGGTTGGCACTGTTGGCGTGCAGCGTGGCCATGCACAGGTGGCCCGTCTCGGCGAACGCCACCGCGTGCTCCATCGTCTCGCGATCGCGGATTTCGCCCATCAGGATCACGTCGGGCGCCTGGCGCAGCGTGTTCTTCAGCGCCTGGGCCCAGCCCTCGGTGTCGAGGCCGACCTCGCGCTGCGTGACGATGCAGTTCTTGTGCGGGTGCACGAACTCGACCGGGTCTTCGATGGTGATGATGTGGCCGTACGAGTTCTCGTTGCG
>NZ_JBFUCB010000103.1:0-13804 GCF_056405435.1 Rhizobacter sp. P1_G5
CGGGGGTGGTGGGGAGGGTGAGGTACCAGGCGGCGAGAGCGAGCAACGGCGCGGCCGCCAGGGCGATCTGCAGGAGACGTGGGGCGTGGCGCATGGCGGCGATTCTGCGGCAGGGCGCGTGCTACATTGGCCGCGCCCCGGCGAGAGCCTGGGTCGAGATTGGCGTCTCGGAAGATACCCGCGTGAGGCCGCACACTGGCGGCTTTTTTCACGCGCGAACGCTCGGCTACTCCCATCAAGGGCAGCCCGGGCGGGGGAGCCTTCGGGCTCGCCGGCTTGGTATCAACCGGTACGCCAACTCCGTTCGGGCTGCCACCCCCGCTGGCGTGAGGGGTGACGGCTCTTCAACTTTCGGAGCTGATACCCATGAGCATCAATGTCGTTGCCGATGAGGAGTCGACCTCTTCGTCGCAGTTCAAGGAATTCCGGTGGACCGACGAGGCCACCGACACCAAATCCATCGAGGCACGTCACCTGAATCGACTGATCGGGCAGACGATCGACGTCACAGATGGCGTTCGAGCGCTGCTCGAACTCGCGGAGTTTGATGACTGGTTGCTTGTGGACGACCACACGCCGTTGGTCGATCGATGTCGACACGATTCGCTCAGGCGCTTCAGCGTGACGGCATTGCGGTTGTTGTCTGAAGAGGCGGCGCGGGTGGGGGAGTGGGTGCGGTCCGGTGCCGACTGCTGACTCGAGAGGCCATGGGGGCTTTCAAATGAAATCTCCCTGTTGTGGCGATCGGCAGATGCCACATCGTGTAGCACTGGTGTTCGGCCTGGCAGAATGACAATGCTGCCGATATCGGCGCTTTGGCGCGCCTTCTTTTTCTCGCGCTGACATAGACAGATGCAAACCAAGAAAGAAGCGATACCGGTCATTGATCTCTTTGCCGGGCCGGGAGGACTTTGCGAGGGCTTTTCGTCCGTCTTCGATGCAACGGGCGAGCGTCGATTCGCCGTAAAGGTCTCCATCGAGAAGGACCCCATCGCCCATCGGACCCTGCTGCTTCGAGCGATCTTCCGAAAGTTCCCCAAGGGTAAGGTTCCAAGCTGCTACTACGAATACGTCCGCGGGAAGATTACCCGCGAGCAGTTCCTCGCACATCCGGACATCAAGGATGTCGCGGAACATGCGGCCAAGGAAGCCCGGTGCGCCGAGCTTGGCGTGACCCCGCCCACGGAGGTCGACGGATGGATTCGCGAGGCGCTGGGCGACCAGACCGATTGGGTGCTCATCGGCGGACCACCTTGTCAGGCCTACTCGCTGGCTGGCCGCTCGCGGCTGCGCAGTAAAGATGTGAAGAAGTTCGAGGCGGACGCCAAGCACTTCCTCTACACCGAATACCTGCGGATCATTCAGGAGTTCGCACCGGCTGTTTTCGTGATGGAAAACGTCAAGGGGATGCTCAACTCCAAGAACGCTGGCAAGCACATCTTCGAGCGCATCCTTGCTGATCTGAAAGCGCCGCGGGCGGATCTGAGCTATGAAATCCGATCGTTGGTGATCCACAAGCGAGAGGGCAGGCTCGATCCCAACGACTACGTGATCGAAGCCGACGACCATGGCATTCCACAGAGCCGCCACCGAGTGATTCTCTTTGGCATCCGCTCAGACGTGGCAGCCGCGACACCAGCGCTCGCAGAGCGCCCGGAAAGTTTCCTGCTTCGCAAGCTGGCGAAGAAGGTCGGCGTGAGCGCCGCCTTGGCCGGCCTGCCGCCGTTGCGCAGTCGGCTGTCCAAGGAGCCTGACTCGCAGGAGGCCTGGATGGAAGCCCTTCGCGAGGCACCGCTCACGCTCAAGGGCTGGCGCTTGCCCCTGCGAAGCGACATCGAAGCAGCGATGGAGAAGTTCACCAAGGCGGCGGAGAAGCAAGCGACGTTTGGTGCGTCCTTCATCCAAGTGGAGGTCGCCCCGGGCGGGGCCATGCCCGAGAACCTCAAGGACTGGTATCTTGACGAGGAGCTTGGTGGGGTCTTGCAGCATGAGACCCGGAGCCACATGCGCTCGGACCTGCATCGATACATGTTCGCTGCCTGCTTCGCAGCGACGCAGAAATACGCTCCGGATCTGCGTAACTTCCCGCCAAGGCTGCTGCCCGATCATGTGAACGTCGATGAGGAGACGATCCCGTTCAAGGACAGATTCCGCGTCCAGATGGGAAAGGATCCTTCGTCCACTGTCGTGGCACACATCAAGAAGGATGGGCACTACTACATCCATCCCGATCCAGCGCAATGTCGCAGCCTGACCGCGCGCGAGGCGGCCCGTTTGCAGACCTTCCCCGACAACTACTTTTTCGAGGGAACGCGCACAGAGCAGTACGGGCAGATCGGGAATGCCGTTCCACCGCTTTTGGCCAGGCAGATCGGCCAGATCATTCTTGACTTCATGACCTCCCCACGAAGGCGGGGTGGATGACGCGCTATTGCGCGCTGTCCCGATCGACCAGACGGTTGCCCTCCTCCAAGCTGCGGCCGCTGATCTCACCGATCCGCGCATCGCTGGCGATCCAGCGCCCAAGGGCCCCGGACAAGCCGGCGATGGATTCGGGCGTGCGCGTCGAGCACTCCCAGACGCAGAGCACTCGCCAACCCATCTCCGCCAGCTTGTCGACCGCGCGTTGATCGCGGTCGACATTGGCCTGCAACTTGGCGGACCAAAACTCCGTTCGCGTCGACGGCGTCTTGGCGTATTTGCATCCCTTGTGTGCATGCCAGAAGCAGCCATGCACGAATACGACGATCTTGCGGCCCGACATGACGATGTCCGGGGTTCCCGGCAAGTCGCGCTGATGGAGCCGGAAGCGATGACCCATCGCGAAAAGCGCCTTGCGCACCTGCATCTCAGGCAGGGAGTTCTTGCCCTTGATGCCGGACATCATCTGGCTGCGTTTGACGGGGCTGACGACATCGACCATGCCTTGATCTCGATAGGCCCGATGGGCTCCGGCTCGCCGGTCAGGCGGCCTTTACTTCCGGCATGTCGTCGGCTGGCTCGGAGTAGCTGGCACCCATCACGGCATCTTTGCATTCCGGGCGCTTGGCCCACTCAGACACCATGCGTCCGCCGGAGGTGGAGTGCAATGCCTCGTTGACCTCCTTGGCCCAGGTGGCGATTTGCGACATCAATTCTGGTGAGACCGCCTGCCTGGCCCAGATGCGATCCAGGTCGATGCGTGCGCCCAGCTTCTCGGAGAGAACGGCGACCGTGTAGGCGGTGACGTTGGCTTGAAAGGCCTGGAACATATTCCGCAGCAGCTTTTGAGCGTCACGATAGATTTTGGCCTTGGCAACCATGGCCTTGAAGTCGGCCACGCTGGGTAGCGGCGCTTCCTGGCCCTCGGAAGGAGAGAGCGTGGCCATGAAGCGATCGAAATTCTTCTGCGAGCCCATGCTTACGATGTCGGGCTTTCGGTCCCAGGCATTGAGGTATTTGGCCAAGTCGGTTTTGGTAAATCGCCGGGTGGTGGGAATCGCGTCCTTCAAGGCTTTGAGCTTGGCCGGTGTGGTCCCCTCGCGGGAGAGCAGGGTGTTGTAGCTGCCGGCTGCACGTTCGTAGAACCATTGGCCGACGCCATCCGGGCAGTAGACCGAGCGCGAGAGCTTCTCGATCTCGACATGGAAAGGCTTGTTGGCCGACAGGTCGGATTGGCGGACCGCATTCTGACTGTTGGCGAAGCGCGAGATGTCGGAGACCAGGGCTTCTTCCTTGATGGAGTCCTGCACCTTCATCACGATGATCTTCGCGGGAACTCTGACGCGGCTCAGGTCCGTGTCGGGATACTTCTTCTTGGTGAAGTACAGCGAGGCCGTGGTTTGACCGCCGTTGACGATCTGCAAGCCTTTGAGCCAGGCGATGCCTTCGGCGCCCTGGGCGGTTTTGCCCAAGAGCATTTCGTCGGCCACGATGACGATGCCGTTGTTGTAGGCCATGAACCGCTCGGGGGCCGAGCGCAACGTTGATTGGATGCCAGCGTTGACGCCCTTGCCCTTGACGCTCAGGAAGGAGCGGACGTTGGCCTCGAGTAGGCGCGCGCCGAACTTCTCATAGAGCAGCCGTAGCGCTTCGCCGGGGACCGCCGTCATGGCGTAGTTGTAGTCGTCGCTCTCGCCTGGCACGTAGACGCAGGGCAGGGGCGAGCCGGACACCTCGTTGAAGTCGACCACCAGTTCGTCGCGTGGCTTGCCCTCTGATGTGTGCCGGTGCAGCCGTTCRATGTCCATCACTTCCAGGCGCACGGCTTTGCCGCCGATGTCGCGCGTCTTGAAGCTCTTGGACTTGGCCACGCGATCGGTGATGACGTAGACGCGGACCTGTTCGAGATCGTTGTAGATGGCTTGCAGTGTCTCTGCCAGCGAGCGCACGTCGCTGGACGGGTCGAGCTTCTGCGCCATCTTGCCGTCGGCGCACAGCGTCAGGAATCGCAGGCACCGTTCGGCGGCCGTCTTGGTTTCGGAGTCTGAGATGGGCGTGGGCTCATCGACTCCGGCATACAGGCTGACGAACAAGTCGAGCTGATCTCCGTCGTCGGAGATGGAGTAGCCGCTGAGCCGCAGGATGGCGTTGCCCACCGTGCCTTCGAAGTGGCACTCCACGGGCTCGAAGGTCATGCCGATCTCCGACATGTGCTCCATCACGATCCCAGCGAACACCAGCTCTTCATAAAGCGCGCCATCGCGCATTTGAGATTTGACCGTGGTCTGCGTCTCGCGCAGGAAGTCCGGCAGGTTTGAACTCATATCACTCCCAATTTCCTTAGTGCATCGGCGGCAGGGACACTCGCGCCCTCGGCCTTGTCCAGATCGATTTCGTACATGACCCGGGTGATGCCCAGCGGGACGCTGCCCAGGGTGAGGCGGGGGAAGCTGTCCATCACTTCGATGATTCGAGTGTCGGCCAGCGTGAAGCGGCGGACGTAGCGGTCCGCGTGGGTGTCGAAGTAGCCCGCGGCGATCAACCGCTCGCTTAGCAGTCGTGTGGCCTCGGCATCGCCCTGGGAGGTGTCGCGCAGCGCTACCACCAAGTCCGGCAGACTTTGTCCAGACTCAACTTGGCGCAGGCGCGCTCCGACCAGGAAGAGTGGCTGGCGAGTCGAATCATCGAGCTGCTCCAGCGAACCGATCTTGGCGGGGAAGCCCACAGCGGACAGTGTGGTCTTGACCTCCAGCGCGCCGGTCCCGAGTTCGAAGTCCTGGACGCCGTCGAGCGGCCCCACCCAGGACTCGACTGCTACAGCCATCGGCACGCCAGCGTCGATGATCRCCTGCAGCAGCGTGAGTTCGCCCATCAAGCCTATCTCCGCTTCCGGGCTCAGCGTCTGCGAGCCCTTGCGCATGAATTCCTGCCACGCGCCAACGCGCCCAAGGAAAACGCGCAGGAGCTTCGATCCCGCCATACCTGCGGACGCGGCTTCATCCAGTGCACCCACCACATCGCAGGCCATGGTCGCGAAGAGCTCCGAGCTCCCGGCAGCTCGTCGCGTTAGCGCGAGCCGAAGCTGGTCAACGCCCTCGGGATCGGTGCGCTCGACGCCGAAGCCCTGGCCCTCGGGCAGTTTCTCCGCCGAGGCAAGTCGAACAGATGGGAAGGCGAGAAGGATGGCTTCGGCATTGTCCGGTGAGCGCCGGCCCGCTTGCACTTCGATGGGACCGGCCGAGGGCAACGAGATGGCCTGCCACCCGGATGCGGGATCGTCGCCCGACAGCGAGGACCAAGCCAGCAGAAATTCTTCACTCGGACGGGCCATATTCCTGCATCCAGTAGAGGAGGTTGACTTCGTATTCCACGCTGATCGGTTTGTCGCTTTCAGGGAAGGCAATGGCGAAGGCCATGATGGGCTTGCTCCATCCGGGGATGATGAGCCGTTCGGCCGTTTTGTCCTTGTTGTAGAAGTAGGGCGTGAGCGGGTAGAGCATCAGCAGCCCGCGATCCGTATCGCCGCCGAGCTTCCTGCGCACTTCGCGGATGCCTTTGCCACTGGGTGCGGTCGGAAGCTCGGTTCGGCCGCGAGCAGGGTCCGGTTTCCATGAGGCGCGGGTGAGGGCCAAGGCCTCGCGCCAAGTGTCGTCGCCAAGATCGATCCCTTCATCTTTCGGGTCCGTAAGCACGCCGATGGCGAAATTCTTGAGATCGATCTTCATGGGGTCGAGCGGGTCTTCGGTCTTGCGGATCGAATAGGCCGTCGAAGCCTCTCCCCCAGGGAAGGTATGCGGTTCGCCCTCGCCTTTGCCGCCACCGAGCAGCGCGACGCTCCATTTTGTCAATTGCCCTGAATCGACCATCTTGGCGATGAACTCCGAGAGCACCGCGGCGTTGGCGCTGGTGGCGTTCGGGTGTGTCACATACGAGCTGAGGAAGGCGAGCACCTTGGATACGTCGACCTCTTTCCAGAGACGCGCGCTTGGCCAGGAATCCGGTTCGCCGTCGCGGTCGTACTTCGGAGCGTCTTCAAAAGGGCTCCGGAGCGAGGCGATCAAGCCGTCGGTCGCGTCAAGGTTTCGTTGCTGGAGTTTCGCGTCGCGATGGAAGAGGATGGTCTGTGGACGCGTGCCGCTGTAGCTCAGCGACAGCGTCTGTGCGTTGCGCATCTTCAAAGGGGACGTGACGGTGAGCACCTCATGCGACATCACTTTGAGTCCGTATTGCTCCGGCGTCAGCTTGGCCTCGGCCATGAAGTCGAACTCCTCCCGCAGTTCCTCCGAGGCGTCTGCGATGTGGCCAAACCACCTCACTAGGTCGGGCGAGGTGTAGAGGCGGCACAGGTCCAGGTAACCTGGGCGGTAGCCGAACCAGCGGCCCATCTGCATAAGCGTGTCATACATCTTCGTGGTGCGCACGAAGTAGCTAACGCACAGCCCTTCCAGCGTCAGGCCGCGCGCGAGCTTGTCGCCACCGACCGCGATCACCTTGAGAGCTGCGCCAGGCGTCGCGTAGTCAAGCGCATCCTTCGCCGTGCCATTGATCGAGCGGACCTCGATGTCGTTCAGAACATCGGGCAGGACGGCAAGGATGTCAGTCCAGCTCGGCATCGGCTGGGGACACTCCTCTGCAGCAAGCAGTTCCGCGACTTGATCTCGAACGGGTAGGACGTCCCTCTGCCAGAGCTTGTTCAATTGGTCCAGGAGTTTCTCTGCGCCGATGCGGCGCCGGATCTTCTGGCGCATGCGGCGCACGGTCTCTTCGACTTGCTCGCGCACTTGGTTCTGCACGTCGACATAGCGCGTGACATGGATCAGCATTGAGCTGTGTTGGTCGCCTTGGCCGCGCAACTCGCGAACCGCGCAGGCGAGGACGAAGGCGTTGATAGCCTCCCGCAGCGATGGCGGAATGATCTCCTGTCCGTCGTACGTCGGGACGTGCGTCTTCCTGTGCTTGGGCGGCATCCAGCCCGAGTCCGTCTTGGGGTCGTAGTGGTCGAAAATGTCTCGCGAGAGAGGCAGCGCGCCTTCACGCCCTTCCTTGGTCAACTTGCCGAACATGCGGGCAGGGCCTACATAGTTGGACGGAGCGGCCAGGTTGATGATGAAGGACCGCGGGAAGAGGTCTGGTCCTTCTTTGGCTGTTGCGCCCTTGTGATGGATGAAGATGTTGGCAAAGGGCGTGGCCGTGTAGCCAACATAGGCCTTGCGCGTGAACGCGTGCAGCACCTGGCGGATGAGACTGTTGATGGTCTTGGGCTGATGCTCTTCGTCCGGTGTGCCATCGTCGTTGAATATCTGTTCTCCCGTATCGACCGAGGCGTTGTCGGCTTCATCATCGATCATCAGCAACGGCAGTTTCGTTACCAGCTTGCGCCCGTTGTCAG
This sequence comes from Rhizobacter sp. P1_G5, assembly GCF_056405435.1. Lineage (NCBI taxonomy): Bacteria > Pseudomonadati > Pseudomonadota > Betaproteobacteria > Burkholderiales > Sphaerotilaceae > Rhizobacter > Rhizobacter sp. P1_G5. Next base: position 7,811 of record NZ_JBFUCB010000103.1, read on the forward strand.
CATCTGTGCTGTCGGCCACACGTGTTTGAATCCAGTGCAGCAGCGCTGTGAGGACGGTCTTCTGTTTCTTGACTACGAACAACCAGGGTCGCTCTTCGGGAGAGATGCCGTGGAAATGCTTGGCGATGGCCTTGTTGAAGTCGCCGTTCTCCGCGCGCGTGGTCGCGGAGTTGGTCTTCAAATCCTCGCCGAACTCGGCCACGCCGATAGGCATGCCCGGATCGCGGTCGATGGTCGTCTCATAGCCCAGAAAGCTCTCTTCAAGCCGCATCTGAGTCTGCGAGCGCAGGTTGTTGTGCATGCCCGCGAGCACGATGATGATCTTGTAGCCGGCATCGGCCGCTTTGCAGATGAGGCCCGAGTAGTTGCTGGTCTTGCCCGATTGCACGTGCCCGACGACGAGCCCGCGCCGATCCCAGTCGTCGGGCCGCTGCGGATCTTCCAGCAGACCCAGGATGTCGTCGGTGGCTTCGTCGAGGCCATCGACCACAGTGTCGGAGAGCTTGGATTCCAGGAAGTCACGGTAGCGTCGCCAGTAGTGCCAATCGCGCTTTCTAGCCGCTGTCAGCCAGTCGAAGTGGCCCGTGTTGTCCTTGAGCGTGGTTGCCTTGCCGATCCAGTGGCTGAAACGCTGGATCAGCGCAATGACGGCCTTGCCTTGGTCGATCGAATGCGGTGAGTCCCCCGCGAACATCGTCGCCGCCAGTTGAACCTTCTCGGCGATGAATGCAGGAGTGATCTTGGACTTGTCCTTCTCGGCCTTCACCAGCCGCTGCGCGGTGGCGATGACGTTCTCAAGCAGCTCCACTTGGGCGGCAGCCTCTTCTGCTGTGGTCATTGGTTCCTCCCTAGTTTGGCGACCAGCGTCGGGTACTTCTGGAATGGCTCAGTCCTGAGCATCGACTTGYGGGCTTCCTCCTCGCTCAGGCCCTTGCGCCCGACCAAGTCGTTGAACAGAACGCTTGCTACCTCGATTACGGCCGCGTTGGGTTCGCCTTCGAATCCGGTCCGTGGCGTTTCCTTGTTCTCGGCGGTATCGAGCCAGATCCGTTGGATGGGGACGGTTTCCTCGATCACACGCAGCATCGCCTTCACCAACGGCTGCAGATCGCCCGAGCGCTCCATGACGGCGGCCACCGACGGATGCGAGTCGTCGATCCGATAGCGCATGCCGGCTCTGAGCCGCTCGACTCGCCAAGCCTGTTCGATGGGCTGGCTGCCAACTGAGGGGGTGGGTGATCCTCGAAATGCAAACACGCGGCGGGCTCGATCCCGTGTGTTCTCGGCCAGAGCCATCAACCACGGGCGGAGCGACACCGGCGGACGGGCCGTCGACTTACGGACGTCGATCTTCCAGTCAGCGTCGGCGGTGTTGGGTATGTCCAGCCTGATACGTGCCAAGCGATGGGCCTCCTCGCGATTCCATGCTTTCGAATTGCCCAGGCCGAGCCACCCGCCGGCGACCAGAAGGCGTTCATTCCGATAGACGTAGAAGCCTTGCTGCGCGGTCCAACCAGCGGGGCCGGCGTATTCTTCGAACTCGTCATTGGTCAACTTGTCGCGGTGCGGCAGTACGTGGCATTGAGCCAGCACCAACCCGCTGTCGGTCCGCTGCTGGGCGACAGGTGACGCCCACGGCTTGGCGGGATGCCCAGTCATGAAAGGATCCCAAGGCTCGATGGGGCGGCCGTTAAGCAGCAGCTTGAGCCGCGCACGTGGGCCTTGCAGCAAGCGATGGAAGACCATGGCCAAGTGCGACTCGACGCTGTCGATGAGATCGTTGAAGTCGTCCAGCATGTAGCCAGAGGTGACGATGCGATCGAGCCTTTCCCAGAGAACCAGCGTTCCCGTTTTCTTGCCATCGAGACTGGAAAGATGCCGTAGGGAGCCTTCGGCGGGGCCTTCGAAAAGCAGCCAGTCGCTGTCTGGATCAGCCGCCAGTTCATCAAGATCCCATCGCAAGCAGCTTCGCGCGCCGCCCTTGACGCTCACGACGGTCAGCCGGCGGCATTGCGACAGCGACGCGGTCTTCAGGCCCATTCCGAACCGCCCCAGATCGTTGGCCTCGCGCGCGACCAACGGGTTCTTGTCTCCCAGCCGCATGGCTCCTTCGAGCTCCGGATCGCTCATGCCTCGTCCGTCGTCCAAGATCAGCACGCGGCTTTCAGAGCCATCCCATTGGAAGTCGATGCGGACTTCGTGTGCGTCGGCGGAAATGCTGTTGTCGACGATGTCTGCGAGTGCTGCGGCCGTCGAGTACCCGAGGCCTCGCAGCGATTCGAGCATCGCAGTGGCGCGAGGCGGGGCCTTGCGGGTCTTCGAGGTCATTTCCAATAGCCTTTCCCTGGCCAAGACTCGAACCCGAATTTCAGCAACGCGCGTGCGAGCCTTCGATGCAAGTTGTCGGGCGTGTGTACCAAGTTCACCCAGATGCGGCCGGAGGAATTTGATCTTCCATCTTCAACCGAGATTCCAAGCTTTGTCGCTTGTGCCAGCAGTCGATCCACGCTCGACTGGCCCGATTGATTGGGCGGTCGAGCCGTTTCGCGCGCAGAACGCGGTGTGGATTGACGTTTCGGAGCCACCGATTCCGCAGACCTCTCGTGCGCTTCGATTGCGTCGGCGCTCTCGGACTCCTCTTTGGCGGTATCTAGGTTGATGCCCAGAGCCAAACGTGCGAAGGGCTCGGACCTTGCAGGATGCCGGAGTTTTGTGATCGCCTGGGCTTCGATTTGCCGGATGCGTTCCCGTGTCACATCGAAGCGCTGACCAACCTCCTCCAGGGTCAGGGGGGCGTTGATGCCGATGCCGAAACGCAGCCTGAGGATTCGCTCCGCCTTGCCATCCTTGCTTGACAGCGACGAGATCAGACGGTTCACCGCTGAGCGCAACTGAATCTTGTCCACGACGTCAGCCGGATCGGGCGTTGAATAGGCATCGCGCGCGTCGATTGAGATCATGTCGTCGACAGTCATTTCGTCGATTCGAGAAGGCTCGGGCGGAATGCGCAGTAGCGCTGAAACCCTGTGGGCGGGCATCTCCATAAGTTCTGCCAGTTCATGGAGGGTAGGCTCACGGCGGAAGCTCTTTTCGAAGGTGTCGGCAAAGCGCCGCAGGCGCTGAGTCTTCTCGTAGATGTGTATCGGCACGCGGATGGTGCGAGCCTTGTCGGCGACATGGCGCCCGATCTGCTGCCGGATCCACCAGGTAGCGTAGGTCGAGAATCTGAATCCGCGCCGCCAGTCGTAGCGATCGACGGCCTTGAGCARTCCGATGTTGCCTTCCTGAGCGAGGTCGTCCAAGGGCTCTCCGCTGTACAGGTATTTCTTGGCATGGAAGAAGGCTAGTTTGAGGTTCGCTGCCGTCATGCGATCTCGGGCTTTCCGGAAGGAGGACAGTGCTTGGGTGAAGCCCGGGCAAGGGGCTGGCCCATCCGCTGTGTCTCCCAGTTCCAACAGAAAGCGGCGATTGAGGCTCAGGGCGGTCAGCGCCTTGCGGATCTGCGGGACCAGCGATTTCGAGCCATCGCCACGCTCGGTCAGTGAACCAAGCTGACTCAGCGCGTCGGCGAAGCCAGCGTCGGCCGGAGCGCTGGCGGCCGGCTCACCGTCTTCGTCCATGGCGTCTTCAGAAGCATCTGTCTCAGACGCAGCGGCGTTCATATCGCCGGCCGAAGCGACCTCAGGATCTGGCTCAGCGTCGCCGAGCCAGATGGATGACAGAGGGCGCAGTCCGGCAATTGCGTTGCCGCCGGCGGCCAGTGTCGACGCAATGCCCGCCGGCCAAGCTGCCAAAGCGTCCAGCATGCCTTCGATGGCTCCTTCCATGATTTGCGCAAGCTCGATTTCTTCTTCGGCCGTGAGCAGCGGCAGTCGCTGGAACTCGCGTTGGTAGATATGCAAAGGCTTGTGGCGAGGCCAGGCGGCGCGGTCGATCGCGCCCAATGCCTCATCGAGGGTGGCCTCCTCGTCGGGCGTCTCAGCTGGATCGATGAACACCTCGAAGCTCTCGTCAGCGTCGGCGTATTCGAAGCGTTCATCAATCTCCGCGCCAAGGTCATTGATCACCATGGCCAAGAAAGCTTCGGCCTCGGGATTGGGCGAGCGGTCTTCGTTGATCGAAAGCGTCTGGACGTCCCARCCAGGAACACTGCCTTCACGGATCGCCCTCAGCAAAAGGCGCCTCAGCAGCGCACGCGCCTCGGCATCGTCAGCCCGAGCCAGCGGCAGGGCCTGGTCGGGCAGGTAGGCATCGATGTCGTCCCATGCGGCGGAGGAGTCGATCGGCTCGTGCGACGTGATCGCGCTTTGAATTGCACTGGCCGAATCCTTAACTACGAGATTGGCCTCCGGCGGCGTGGCTTCCTCCTGAGCCTCCCAACCCGATAGATCGAACTCCTCGTCCTCAACTATTTCGATGACGACCGATGGTGACGTCGCTCGTGCCGGCTCGGGCAGCGGGACTGGGGTCTCAGATTCTGTGGGCTCCGTAGAAGCTGAGATCCCTATGTCGGCGGTGGCTTCCTGGGTAAGTTGGCCGCCGGCTAAAGAGATGTCTATGACCAAGTCTGGCTTGGTACTGATGTCAACACTTGACGCTTGGACGGGCGGGATGGTTGCACGGACTGCGTGAAGGATCGCGGCGGTGTCTCGCGACCCAGCCGCGAGGGCAATCTCAAGGGCCGTTTTGCCAGAAGGGTCGAGCAACTCACAATCAGCTCCGGCGCTGAGCAGTAAGCGGCAGATGGCTGGCTTGTTCCTCACGGCCGAGAGCATCAGTGGCGTCATGCCGCTGGCATCACGGGCATCGAGATCGTCGCCCCGGTCAATGTGAATTTGAACGGCGCTCTCGACACCAGCCATGACTGCCATTCGCAGGAATAGGCTCAGAGGCCGGGCGCCGGCGACCTTTGCGTGGCTCACTCGCGCGCACCTATTCCGCCGGGCCGGCCTCCGGACTCCCTTGATAGCTCGGCGGGCGCCCTGCCGCACTCCGCTGTGAGGCGCTGGTATGACCAAGCACTCGCTGCTCCCCTTGGTGCCAAAACGGCTCCGTTGAGTTTTCTAGTGGTTACAAATTCTACAGGCGCGACAAGGGGCGGAGACCGGTGTTCTCACTGAGGAGAACATGGAGCTACTCTTTGATCGAGATCGCTCTGGACCCTCGTCTACACCTTCGTCATCGCTTGTTCAACGCTCGCAGAACTGCATTGGTTGGTCGGCTCTGCCCTTCAGTTCGATGCACTCACGCACTCATGTGGCGTGTTGAAGGAGGGGAAGTGCTCAATTTTTTACTTGCCAATGAGGCAACGAGCGAGCATCGCAATGCTTTGACTTTGGCTCGCGCCAAGTCCATCATCGCAGCACACTAATTCCCAATCAGGAGGGGATATGGCGATCTTGCCGTCGCAAACAATTAAGTCGGAATTGGCCGCGGGCCGATTGATCCGTCACGCTGACGATGAGTGCGTGCAGTCGTGCAGCTATGACCTACGAATCGGAACCATCTTTGAGGACGGTCAGCCAATTACGAGCACAAGCGTCTCTGCTTCGCGGCAAGTTGTTCTCAAGCCCGGCGGAATAATAAGCATGTTCACCCAAGAGGAGCTATGCCTCCCGTCTGATGTTTGTGCAACGGTTTTTCCGATTAACGCCCAAAGCTCACGTGGGTTACTTGTTCTAAATCCGGGGCATGTTGATCCGGGCTATTGCGGTCCTATCACCGTGAAGGTACTCAACATCAGCAAATCTGAGAAGTTGCTGACGTTGGGCGAGCCAATATTTACGGCGATATTTGATCGACTGGAAGAACCAACAGACTCGCCATATGTCAATTCGTCGAAGAGTCGCGGCAAGCGTGAGGTAGAGTACGCCGAAAAAGATTTAAACTCTTCGCCTGGGTCGCTTCTTAAGCTGGTCGGTGAACCAAGTGACGAGCATGTAAAGTCACTCATCCGGTCTCATTGGATGAGCGTTTCTACAGTGGGCCTCAGTC
>NZ_JBFUCB010000104.1:0-13683 GCF_056405435.1 Rhizobacter sp. P1_G5
GCTTCGATCCGGCGGTCGACACCGCGTTTCAGGGCTATGCGCCGATCAGCGAGCGATYGGATTTTCTCGATGAGACGGCGGGCTGGCTGGAGGGCGATCCGCAAGGGACGCTCGCGCAGCGGCTGGACGCGGGGCGCGTGCTGCAGCTGCGCAGCGGTGTCGCGATCGCGGCCGAGTTGCGCGACGTGGAAGACCTGGCGGGCCGCGCGATCGCGCGCGACGACGTGGGCGGCAGTGCCGACGTGGCGGTGAGCGGCACCTGGCCCGACGGCGCGCAGCGCTACCGGCACCATGCCCGCGTGCAGTGGCGCGCCGGCGGGTACGCGCATGTGCGCGAGGAGGGCGAGCCGTTCGGGATGACGCTCGCGAGCCTCGACCAGTTCATCGCGCTGCGCCAGGTGCAGCCGGACGGCAGCGGTTCATGGCGCGCGCTGCGCGGGCTGGATGCGAGTGCGGTGGAGATGGGCTTCGACGGCCAGGGCGGCGTGATCTTCCGCGACAGCTCGACGCTGCAGCCGCTGGGCGGTGCCGCGATCGAGACCTTCACGTTCGGCGGCGTGCCGGTGCTGCGCGTGCCGCTGAGCGAACAGGCCAGTGCGGCGGAGTTCGGCGTGCTCGGGGTCAGCCTGTATTTCGCGGTGTACCGGGGGGTGCATCAGTTGGACATGGTGGAGGCGGGGTGGATGGAGGTGGGTGGGGAGGGTCGGGGGGTGAACCGCTCCGCCGTGGATGCGCTGACGCGGGTCGTGGGAGTGCCTGCGATCGGGGGCTGAAATCAGCGGAAGATGTTCATGGCTTCCAATCCTTCCGAATATTCACTCAATGTCTTGTTGCCACCGTTGACCTTGCGCTTGTCGTTCTGTGCATTCCTTTTGCGAGGGGATGAATCCTCGCTTCTATCGTTGCGCGCAGGCTGGCCGCCATCGGCCTTGCGGTTGAGTTTCCGTGTGCCCTGGTTGCCGACGAATGACTCATTGCCCGTGCGGTCGGGATCCTTGCTGGGTGCGAAATCACGCTCCGATAGACCATCGAGAGTGGTCGACTCGCTGCCGCTTGAAGAGTCTTCCTGGGTCGAGACCAGCCCCGCCTTGCGGAGGGTCGCCATGGGATCGGGATCCAGCTCGCCCGGCTTCCGAGTCGGAGGGCTTGCCCATTTCCGCAGGAGCTTTGTTGAAAACAACGGCACGGGCTTCACCGCCTGGTCCCACATCTCCCCAAGGACCGAGGTTTCACACTCGTAATCGAAAGGCGGAGGCAGGTCGTTCGCGTCGATGTAGGGTGGTATGAGGGTGTCGAAGTCCTCGGCTCGCTGTCGCATGGATGACAGGCTGAACACCGGCATGAAATCTCGTTCCCCTTTCTTCTGGATTCCGCTGTTGGGCGGCACGACCACGCCGGCTGCCTTGTAGGCAGCGCGCATGTCGTTCTTCAGCTTCGTGTTCCTGTAGGTATAGCCGGAGGTCGAGCCACAGACGGGACCGACACAGGAGAACAGGCTGCCGACGAGATCGATCCAGTCGGAGCATGGGTTGTCGAAGCCGGCAATCAGCTGGGTCGTGCTCGACGCAACGGTGATCCCCGCCTTGATCGCGAAGAAGCTGCCATTGCCTCCCGCGCCGTTGGCAAACGCAACGCCGCCCTTGCTCGCAATCTGCGGGCCATTTCCCGTGCGAAGGTTGATTTCGGTTTCGGCACCCAATCGAGTGAGGCGTTCGTCGAACCACCTGGCGTGCTCCTCCTCGTCACAGGCTTTGTCGTCATACAGGAACCGCGCGTGACTGAGAGATCCGATGAGCTCGCTCATGACGTGAGGATGCAATAGATCTTTCTCATGGAGTGCCTGCAGGTTCCCCTCTTCAGCGTACTTGGCCGCGAGATCAGTTTTACCCAGTTGTTTCAGCAGCCGATCGACCGTGTCTTTCGTGGCCTGTGCCGCGTGGACCTCGGCCAGCGCGTGGCGGACGAAATCATCGATGGCGCCCGTTGTCTTCGCGATGGGGCCTTGGTCGCTGGAGTCATCGCTGCTGGAGGCCTTTGCTTCGCCGCTGCTGTTCGCCGTTTCCTTGGCTTCCTTTTCCTTGGCTTCCTTTTCCTTGATGATGGCATTGAACTCACTCTGGAGTCCCTCATACGTCAAGGGAATGCTTCGCCCCCCGTCGGGCCTGTCGGGAATGTATTTGAGCGCATCAGCGCTCTTGATGTGGCCGATGATGACCGACATGAAAACACTGCTGCGGAACTTCAGGACCTTGCTCATTGTTTTCATTCGCGTCATGAACGGGCCGACCACCAGCTTGTCCAGTTTCTTGCAATCGATCTTGTTGCTCCCCTCCGCACTGAGGTTGCCAAGCTCGGTCTGGCTGATCAACGCAAACAAGCTGGCAATCTTGTTGCAATGGTCCTTTCCGGACGCGGATCCCTGCGTGGATCGATAGAACAACACTTGGGTGAGGCTCAATGCCATCGAAACGACGCTTGCGGTGATCTTGCCGGCGTCGTAGCCGCTCGCGTTCGAGGCGATTTCATGGCCGGCCTTGATGACCGAGGCAAGGCCGTTGCACATGTTCAGCATGCTGCGCACCCACTTCCCATCGCCGACGTGGTGCTGAACGTTCGCTCGTGTCATCCGATCTCCGACCGCCAGTTCGTCGATCAACCGAGTCCGGTGCGCCCGCAGATCTTCATGTACCTCTGACGGGGCGGGGGGGTCGCTATCGCTCGACTGTTCTTCATTCGACCGTTCTTCGACTGGGGCCAGAGTCTTCAGCAAGTCCTCGATCAAGTCGCGATGGTCGATGAGTCTTTGCCGCTTCAGTTTTTCGGGGCCCGTCAGTTGCGAGGCTGTCCCGTCATTGTTCTTCCTCGTCATCTGCCCGATCAATCGCTCGGTGCGCGCCTTTCGCCTGTCCAGCTTCTCCTTCATGGTCTCGACGGCATCGTTCCCGGTTTGGCTTGCCTTGGCCAGGCTTGCCGCGATGACTTTCTTGACGAGCTTGAGATCCCGTTTGACATGAGCCATCGAAGGAGGGGGCGCATCCTTGCCCTTCCAGTCCTTGTAACTGGTGGTGGGTTGATCGGGCATGAACCGGGGTGCGACAAAGGCCGTTTCCTGTACGACCTTGCTTTGATTCGTGCCACTCCCCACGATCCCTACGCAGCAGGTGACGAACGACTGGAGGACTGCATAGGCAATGTTGAAGCTGGCCTTCGCGGTCTTCAATGCAACCGCATGAGTGGGCGCTGCCACCGCAGCGATGTCGAGAACCAACCCCAGGAGGGTCTTTGCAATCAGGAGCCCGCTGCTGAGGTCATTGACGAACACCGACGGGTCGACATAAGCATCGCCCATGTTCTTGCATCGACGCTTTGTTTCGTCAGTCCAATCGTCTTTGGTGGCCAATCCGTAGGCTTGTGCGAGTAGGGTGCCAAGTGCGGTTGCACGCCTTTCAATGTCGTGTTGATTGGTCCGGCCGGATTGCCGGTCCTCGCGCAGTTGCTGATAGCCGCGGTGGTAGTCCTTCATCAGCTTCTTGAATTCCGAGCCGTGCTTGAAACTCTTGCGCCAAGTCGTCCGTTCGGCCTGGATGGCGTTGTCAAGCGCCTTGATAGTTGCCTCGATACCTTCGCGCGAAGTGTCGCCACCGGTCAATGTCGATTGAACATTCGTATTCACTGAGAACGCTTTTCCCTTTGGGCGCGATCCGGATTCCATCTGCCCGTCTATCGAACTCGTCTCGTTCTCGACATCGTTGCCGGCATTGCTGATGCTGTTGTCAGGCGAGACGTGCCGGGATTTCAAGCAATAGAGCATGGTGCGTAGGAACTCAGATTTCGGAGAGGACGAGCGCCGTCGGAATCGGGACTCGCCCGCTGAATCAACGGGCTTCTTCGCCGAACAGGAACGGGCGCCACTTTCGGACGGCAACCGCGAGGCGTACCGCGCGGGCGTACAGCCGCTCAGCGTTTGCGGTGTCGAGGTCGTGCGTTTCGGCGCAGGTGACTTCCGCCGTGTCGGGGTGGATGCTGAAGCCGCTGCCTTGCAGCGTGCAGAATTGGAAATTCAGATGAAGCAACCGCTCGTACAGCCGCGCTTCATGCCCCGGTGGAACAGCCCCCATCCGGCACTCGATGACCAGTTGATCGCAGGCGCGGACACCGGTGACGCGAGTCAGTGTCAACGACTCCCCTTGCAAGGTGATGTCGACTGTCAGCAGGGGCATCGGGTAGTCCGATGGGGTGGACACGGCGTTGTGCATGCTGATGGCTCCGGTCTCGTCCATCAATGGCACATCACCCGAGGCATCGTGGCCCGCCAGTGAGCGACCAAGGGGATCAGGCCCTCCATCGTTCCGAGCACGCCCGACGCTGTGGCACCTTGCAAGGGCGACAGGAGGCTGTAGATCAGTTCCCGCGTGTCGGTGTCGAACACGAACATGCCGGCGGCTTGCCGTGCCAGGACGTGGTTCATCTCCAGCGCTGCGCGCATCAGCTCATCGGCCGGTGCTTCCTGGGGGACTGTGCAGAAGGCGCACTGCAGGGCAAACCGGCCGATCGCGTCGTCAGGATCGTCATGCAGCAGCCGGAACCCGACACCGTGCCATTGCAGCGTTGTCTGCCAGCCTCTTTCGAACGCGTCGCCGACGGGTGGCGGCGTCTGCCCGCGCAGGCGATAGAGCGATTCCGTCAACTCGATGAAGTGCCTTCGCCACAGGCGAATCTCGGTCGTCATGGTGTCTCCTGCAAGCTTTTCTATGGCTGCAGGTGACATCGCTGCAGCATCTTGCAGGTTGAGTAACAGCGCCGGTCCGTCGGTTCCCTGTGAACGAGGCGGCGGTACGCTCTTACTTCCTCATCAACGTACTCTTCCCGAACAACGACTCGATCAGATCCACCGCCACCTCCGCGGTCCGGTTGCGCACGTCCAGCGCCGGGTTCAGCTCCATYACGTCGAGCGAGCCGAGCCGGCCGGTGTCGGCGATCATCTCCATGCACAACTGCGCTTCGCGGTAGGTCGGCCCGCCGCGCACCGTGGTGCCCACGCCGGGCGCCACGTCGGGGTCGAGGAAGTCCACGTCGAAGCTCACGTGCAGGTGCGTGTTCGCGTCCAGCGTCGCCAGCGCCAGCTCCATCGCATGCCGCATCCCCATCTCGTCGATGTAGCGCATGTCGAAGACTTCCAGGTCCATCTCGTGCACGAAGCGCTTCTCGCCCTCGTCGACGCTGCGGATGCCGATCTGGCGGATCCACTTCGGGTTGATCGCCGGCACGTGCCCGCCGATCTCGATCAGCTCCTTCGGGCCGTGCCCGCACAGGCACGCCACCGGCATGCCGTGCAGGTTGCCGCTCGGCGTCAGGATGTTGGTGTTGAAATCGGCATGCGCATCGAGCCACAGGATGCGCAGCTTCTTGCCCGTCTCGCGGCAGTGCCGCGACACCGCGCTGATCGACCCCAGCCCCAGGCAGTGGTCGCCGCCCAGCAATATGGGCAGCCGCCCCAGCACCAGCTCGGCATGCACCGCGGTGTGCACCGCCTGGTTCCAGGCCACCACCTCGTGCAGGTGGCGGTAGCCGTCGACCGGCGGCAACCAYGGGTTCGACGGGCCGGCCAGGTTGCCGCGGTCGGCCACCTCCAGCCCGTGGCCTTCGAGCACCGGCAYGATGTTGGCCACGCGCAAGGCCTCCGGGCCCATGCTCGAGCCGCGCGTGCCGGCGCCGATGTCGGTCGGCGCGCCGATGATGCTGATCTGTTTGCTCATGTCTCGGGTCTCTTCAGAGGTCGGTCGCAAAGTGGTTCTTGTCATCAGGATCGACCTCGGCCAGCGCCATCCCGTACTCGGCCTCCAGCACGCTCCACGCCTCTTCCGCCGTCTCGACGAAGCGGAACAGCTGCAGGTCGACCTCGCTGATCATGCCGGTCTGCACCAGCAGCTCGAAGTTGATCAGCTGCGTCCAGAACTCGCGCCCGAACAGCAGGATCGGCCGGCGCCGGCACTTGCCGGTCTGGATCAGCGTCAGCGCCTCGAACATCTCGTCGAGCGTGCCGAAGCCGCCGGGGAAGCACACCAGCCCGATGCTGCGCATCAGGAAGTGCATCTTGCGCATGCCGAAGTAGTGGAACTGGAAGCACAGCTCCGGCGTGATGTAGGGGTTCGGCGCCTGCTCGTGCGGCAGCACGATGTTCAGCCCGATGCTCTTGCCGCCGACCTCGTAGGCGCCGCGGTTGCCCGCCTCCATGATGCCGGGGCCGCCGCCGGTCACGACGTAGATCGGCGTGGCGAGCGTCTTCGACCTCAGCGTGACGATCTCGGCGAACTTGCGCGCTTCATCGTAGAAGCGCGACATCGCCACATGCCGTTCGGCGATGCGCAGCGCCGTGGCATCGCCCGCGGCCTGCGCGTCGCCCAGCAGGCGCTGCGCGACATCCGGCGACACGATGCGCGCACTGCCGAAGATCACGATCGTCGACTCGATGCCCTGCTCGGTCTGCACCAGCTCGGGTTTCAGCAGCTCCAGCTGCATGCGCACCGGGCGCAGTTCCTCGCGCAGCAGGAAGGTGGTGTCGGTGAACGCCAGCCGGTAGGCGCTCTCGGGGCCGTCGTAGCGGCCGGCCGGGGCCTGGGGCTTGTCGGCCTCCTGGCGGGCTGACGGAAAATTGCGGGCGGTGAGGTCGGTTCGCTTGTCCATGGGGCGCAGCTTAACGCCGCTCGGGGTGTGAATTTCGGGCGTGAATCATCCGGCCTGCGAGAGCACGGCCGCGAAGGCCTCGCGCATCGCCGGGGTGCTGGCGGCGAGCGAGCGGCTCTCGAGCAGCGGCCGCCCGTCGCGCGCCTCGATCCCGGCCCCCGCCTCGCGCAGCAGCACGATGCCGGCGGCGGCATCCCAGGCGCCCATGTCGTGCTCCCAGAACGCGTCGATCCTGCCCGCCGCCAGGTAGGCCAGTTCCAGCGCCATCGAGCCGGAGCGCCGCACGCCGCCGAAGCTGCGCAGCACGCGGCCGAACTCGCCCAGGTAGCTCGCCATGCGCGGCGACGTGGGCTTCGGGAACACCGTCGAAGCCAGAGCGTCGATCGGCCGGGCCCGGTCGGCGCACTGCAGCGCCGCGCCGTTCAGCCGCGCGCCGCGCCCGCGGATCGCCGCGAAGAACTCGTTGCGGCAGGGGTCGAAGATCGTCCCCAGCACCGGCTCGCCGCCCACCACCAGCGCAACCGACACCGCGTACTGCGGGTAGCCGCGCAGGTAGTTGGCGGTGCCGTCCAGCGGGTCGACGACCCACAGCGGCGGGTCGCCATCGCCTGGCTCGCCTGGCGTACTCGCACCTTGCCGCCCGGTCTCCTCGCCGAGGAAGGCATGGCCCGGGTAGGCGCGGCGCACGACGTCGTGGATCAGCTGCTCGGCCTCGTGGTCGATCTCGCTGGCCAGGTCGCCCGGCTGCTTGCGCATCAGCGCCACCGCGTTCAGCCGCGAGCGCGAGGCCTGCAGGTGGGCGCCGGCCGCGCGCGCCGCGCGTTCGGCCACCCGGTAGGCGGCGAGCAGGTCGAGAGGTTCGGTCATCGCGGTCATCGGGCAGCATCCTTCCGGGACAACAGGCTCACGTAGTCGTGCTGGGCGGTGTTGATGGTCGATTCGCGGTGCTCCACCGGCTTGTCGCCGAAGGTCAGCGCGACGCGGTGCACCTGCATCACCGGCAGCCCGGCCGCGATGCCGAGCAGCCGCCCCACATGGCGGTCGGCCGCCGCGGCGCGGGCGCGTTCGCGCGCATGCACGACGGTGATGCCGAACTCGTTCTGGTACAGCTGGTACAGCGTGCTCGGCCGCTCGCGCAGCCGTTTCTCGGTCAKGCCCTTGAAGAGGCCGGCCGGCAGCGTCAGCCGGTCGAGGATGACCGCGCGGCCCTGCAGCGCGAGCCGGTTCTCGAACTGGAAAGCCGCGTCGCCGGCGCGCAGCCCCAGTGCCTCGGCCACCGGTTCGTCGAGCTTCGTGCGGTCGAACGACACCAGCTCGACGGAGGGCGCCTCGCGCAGCCCGTCGGCGCGCTCGACGTGGAAGAACTGGAACAGGAAGCGGTCGGCCGAGTGCGTCGCGACGAAGGTGCCCCGGCCCTGGCGCCGCACCAGGATGTGCTCGGCCGACAGCTCGTCGACCGCCTTGCGCAGCGTGCCGATCGACACGCCGAACGCGAGCGCCAGCTCGGTCTCGCTCGGCAGCGTCTGCCCCGGCGCCCAGGTGCCGGCCTCGATCGACTGCAGCAGCGCGCGCTTCACGACGCGGTACAGCGGCATGCCGGCCGACTCCGGGGCGATGGCCTCGAAGTGCGGACGGGCTGGCACGGGCGYGGTCGGCATGCCGCGATTCTACGGGCCAAAGGTCCAGGTCAACCAAGTCATATGGATGACTGGTTTGACAGCCGGGAAACGCCGGCCGATATTCGCCGCCATCGTTGCAGGCAGCCGCTGTTGCGCGGCAGGAGTTTCCGGATGATTCATTTCGTGTTGCACGACGCCCACGACAGCGTCGCGGTGGTGGTGGTCGAGGGCGTCAAGGCCGGCATGCCGCTGGCCGGCTGGATCATGGACGAGGACCGCATGACCGAGCTGGTCGCGCGGCAGGACATCCCGATCGGCCACAAGGTCGCGCTGCGCGACATGGCCGTCGGCGACACGGTGCTGAAGTACGGCATCGACATGGGCAAGGTGGTCGCGCCGATCAAGGCGGGCGAGCACGCCCACGTCCAGAACATCAAGACCAAGCGTTGGTAACGGGATCCACCATGGCAGTCATTTCGAAGAACACCACTTTCCTCGGCTACCGCCGCGAGAACGGCCGCGTCGGCGTGCGCAACCACGTGATCATCCTGCCGCTGGACGACCTGTCCAACGCCGCGGCCGAGGCCGTCGCCCACAACATCAAGGGCACGATGGCGATCCCGCACCCGTACGGCCGGCTGCAGTTCGGCGCCGACCTCGACCTGCACTTCCGCACGCTGATCGGTGCCGGCTGCAACCCGAACGTCGCGGCGGTCGTCGTGATCGGCATCGAGGACGGCTGGACCAAGAAGGTCGTCGACGGCATCGCCGCCACCGGCAAGCCGGTCATCGGCTTCGGCATCGAGGGCCACGGCGACCACGACACCATCCTGCGCGCCTCGCGCGCCGCCCGCGAGTACGTGCAGTGGGCGAGCGAGAAACAGCGCGAGGCCTGCGCCATCAGCGAGCTGTGGGTCTCCACCAAGTGCGGCGAATCCGACACCACCTCGGGCTGCGGTGCGAACCCGACGGTGGGCAACGCGTTCGACAAACTGCACCCGCTGGGCAGCACGCTGTGCTTCGGCGAGACCTCCGAGATCACCGGCGGCGAGCAGATCGTCGCGGCGCGCTGCGCGAATGACACGGTGCGCGAGCGCTTCATGTTCATGTTCAACCGCTACCAGGACATGATCAACCGCCACAAGACCAGCGACCTCTCCGACAGCCAGCCGACCAAGGGCAACATCGCCGGCGGGCTGACGACGATCGAGGAGAAGGCGCTCGGCAACATCYAGAAGATCGGGAAAACCTGCACCGTCGACGGCGTGATCGACAAGGCCGAGATCCCGACCCACCCGGGCCTGTGGTTCATGGATTCGTCGTCGGYCGCGGCCGAGATGGTGACGCTGTGCGCGGCGTCGGGCTTCGCGGTGCACTTCTTCCCGACCGGCCAGGGCAACGTGATCGGCAACCCGATCGTGCCGGTGATCAAGATCTGCGCGAACCCGCGCACCGTGCGGCTGATGGGCGAGCACATCGACGTCGACACCTCGGGGCTGCTGCAGCGCGAGATCACGCTCGACCAGGCGGGCGACCAGCTGCTCGAATCGATGCTGCGCACCGCCAATGGCCGGCTGACCGCGGCCGAGGCATTGGGCCACCGCGAGTTCGTGCTGACCCGGCTTTTCGAGAGTGCATGATCCGGCGATGAAGATTCTCATCACCGAATTCATGGATGCGCCGGCGGTGGCGCAGTTGGCCGCGAAGCACGAGGTCGTGCACGACGCGACGCTGGTCGACCACCCGGCGCGGATGATCGCGCTGGCGTCCAGCGTCGACGCGCTGATCGTGCGCAACCGCACGCAGGTCAGAGGCGAGCTGCTGGCGGCGCTCACGCGCTGCAGGGTGGTCGGGCGCCTGGGCGTCGGCCTCGACAACCTCGACCTGGCCGGCTGCGAGGCGCGCGGCATCCGCGTGATCCCGGCCACCGGCGCCAATGCGCAGAGCGTGGCCGAGTACGTCGTCGCGACCGCGATGCTGCTGCTGCGCGGCGCCTACGGCTCGTCGGCCGAGGTCGCCGCGGGCAAGTGGCCGCGAGCCGCATTGACGAATGGGCGCGAGATCGGCGGCAAGACGCTGGGGCTGGTCGGCTACGGCTCGATCGGGCAGCTGACCGGGCGGCTGGCGCGCCTGCTGGGCATGCAGGTCATCGCGCACGACGCCGCGATGCCGGCCGGCGCCGACCTGCCGTCGCTCGCGCTCGACGCGTTGCTGGCGCAGGCCGATGTCGTCAGCCTGCACGTTCCCTTGCTCGACAGCACGCGCCACCTGATCGATGCGCGGCGCCTGACCGCGATGAAGCCCGGCGCGGTGCTGATCAACACCGCGCGTGGCGGCGTCGTCGACGAGGCGGCGCTGGCCGAGGCGCTGCACGCCGGGCACCTGGCCGGCGCGGCGCTCGATGTCTTCGAGGCCGAGCCGCTGCCCGCCGGCAGCCCGCTCGCCGGCTGCCCGAACCTGCTGCTGACGCCGCACATCGCCGGCGTCACCGCCGAGGCCAACGAGCGCGTGTCGGCGCTGATCGCGGCGAAGGTGCTGGAGGCCCTCGCATGACGGTGCTGACGATGGACGAGGCGCGTGCGCGCGTCGCGGCCGCGCTGCAGCGCGCCGGCGCCAACGCCGCGATGGCCGAATCGACCGCCCGCGCGCTGGTGCTGGCCGAGGCGCAGGGCCTGGCCTCGCACGGGCTGAGCCGCGTCGCGCAGTACAGCGGCCACCTGCGCTGCGACCGCGTCAACGGCGCGGCGCAGCCGCAGGTCGTCAAGCGCAAGGGCGCGGCGCTGGTCGTCGATGCGCAGGAGGGCCTCGCGTTCCCGGCCTGCGACCTGGCCATTGCCGAGGCGATCCGCACCGCCGGCGAGCTCGGCATCTGCATCGTCGGCATCGTCAACAGCCACCACTGCGGTGTCGTCGTCGATCACCTGCGCGCGGTCACCGCGGCCGGCATGGCCGGGCTCGGCTTCTCGAACTCGCCGTCGGCGATGCCGGCGGCCGGCGGGCGGCATCCGATCTTCGGCACCAACCCGGTGGCGGCCGCATTCCCGCGGCGCGATGCCGACCCGCTGCTGATCGACCTGAGCCTCAGCGAGGTCGCGCGCGGCAAGCTGATGGTGGCGGCCAAGGAAGGCCGCAGCATCCCGCTCGGCTGGGCGCTGGATGCGAACGGCGAGCCCACCACCGACCCGAAGGCCGGCATGGAGGGCTCGATGCTCGCGATCGGCGCCGCCAGCAGCCCGAAGGGTGCGATGCTGGCGCTGGTGGTCGAGCTGCTCGTCACGGCGCTGATCGGCGCGAACTTCGGCTTCGAGGCATCGAGCTTCTTCGTCGACGAGGGCAACCGGCCGCACCTGGGCCAGACCTTCATCGTGATCGACCCGGGCGCACTGGCCGGGCGCGAGATGTTCCTCGACCGGCTGGAGGTGCTGGTGCACGAGATGCTGCGCGACGACGGCGTGCGGCTGCCGGGCGCGCGACGCGAGCAGCTGCGGCGCGCCGCGGAACGTGATGGACTGAACGTGTCGGAGGCGCTAGCGCAACAGCTGTCCTGAAGCTACGACTTTCCGCGCATATCGATAGGTTTGCAGCCAGCCCGCGTCGCGGGCAGCATGCCGGCCATTTGAAGGAGACGAGCGTGAAGCGACGAGCAGTACTGATCGGTGCCGCGGGCCTGTGGCCTGCGCTGGGCTTTTCGCAGGCGGGCGACTATCCGAAGCCCGGCGCGACGATCCGCTACGTGGTGCCGTTCCCGCCCGGTGGCCTGACCGACGTGATGGCGCGCCTGGTCGGCCAGCAGCTCGGCGAGCGCTGGAAGGTCAGCGTGGTGATCGACAACAAGCCCGGCAGCGGCGGGCAGATCGGCGCCGATGTGGCGGCCAAGTCGCCCGGCGACGGCAACACGCTGCTCGCGATCACGCTGACGCATGCGGCCAACGTCACGCTGTTCCCGAAGGCGGCCTACAACTTCTCGAAGGACCTGCGTCCGGTCGCGCTGCTGGCCGGCTCGCCGATCCTGGTGGTGGTGCCGGTGGCGAGCCCGATCCAGACGCTGAAGGACCTGACGGCTGCCGCGAAGTCGCGCAACCTGAATGCCGGCTCCAGCGGCAACGGCACGCCGCCGCACCTGACGCTCGCGCTGTTCAACGAACTGGCCAAGACCAACATCCAGCACGTGCCGTACAAGGGCGGCTCGCCGGCCATGACCGACCTGATCGGCGGCCAGCTCGACGTGGTGTTCTCGAACTTCCCCGAGAGCATCGCGCACGTGAAATCGGGCAAGCTGCGCGCGATCGCCATCGCCAGTGCTGCCCGCCACCCGCTGGTGCCCGAGGTGCCGACGACCGCCGAGGCCGGCCTGCCGGAGCTGCTGACCGAGAACTGGACCGGCCTGATGGCGCCGGCCTCGATGCCCGATGCCGCGGTGAAGAAGCTCGCCGCCGAGGTCGTGCGCATCATGCAGACGCCCGAGCTCGAAGAGCGGGCGCGCACGCAGGGTTTCCGCATCGATGCGCGCGGGCCGGAAGCCTTCGCGAGCTTCCTGCACGACGAGGTCGCCCGTTGGGCGAAGGTGATTCAGTCCGCCAACATCAAACCCGACTGATCAGGCGTGGCCGCGCTGCCCGCACACCGGGCAGTGGGGCTGGCGGCTGAGCCTGACTTCGTTCCATTCCATCCGGCGGGCGTCCAGCATCTGCAGGCGCCCTGCCAGCGAGCTGCCGATGCCGGCCAGCAGCTTCAGCGCCTCGGCGGCCTGCATGCTGCCGATGATGCCGACCAGCGGTGCGAGCACGCCCATCGTCGAGCAGGCGACCTCCTCGAACGCCGCATCGGGCGGGAACAGGCAGGCGTAGCACGGCGCGGTGTCGTCGCGCGTGTCGTAGACCGAGATCTGGCCGTCGAAGCCGATCGCCGCGCCCGACACCAGCGGCTTGCGGTGCGCCACGCAGGCGGCGTTGACGGCATGGCGAGTCACGAAGTTGTCGCTGCAGTCCAGCACGACGTCGGCCGCGGCGACCAGCGTGTCCAGGCGCTGCGCGTCGGCGCGCTCGGTCAGCGCATGCACCCGCACGTCGGGGTTGATCGCTGCGATGGAGCGTGCGGCCGAGGCCGCCTTCGGCTGGCCGACGCGCGACAGGTCGTGCGCGATCTGGCGCTGCAGGTTGGTCAGGTCCACGGTGTCGTGGTCGACGATCGTCAGCGTGCCGACGCCCGAGGTCGCGAGGTACAGCGCCACCGGCGAGCCGAGCCCGYCGGCACCGATCACCAGCGCATGCGAATCGAGCAGCCGCTGCTGGCCGGCGATGTCGAGCTCGTCGAGCAGGATGTGGCGGGAGTAGCGCAGCAGCTGGTCGTCGTTCATCGGGGCAGATATGAGGGTGGAGGG
>NZ_JBFUCB010000105.1:0-13518 GCF_056405435.1 Rhizobacter sp. P1_G5
GGTCGCCGGTCGATTCGTGCGGAAAGCGCTCGTGCTGCCGCGCATAGGCCAGCAGGTCGACGTCGAGCGCGTCGTGCAGGTTCGGCTTGACCACCAGCAGCGTGCCCTCGGGCCGCCACGGCCCGCGCGGGCCGGCGCGCTCGCGGTAGCGCACGCGCGCAAGCAGCACGCCGCGGGTGGAGTGGTTGTCGGCCATGTGCTCCGGCGACAGCACGGTCAGGTCGCTGCCGGCCAGGCTGAACAGGTGCTGCGCCTCCTCGCGGGTGTAGAAGTCGATCTCGGCGCCGAAGTCGATGCGCGCCTTGCGCACCAGGTTCTCGATGTCGCCGAAGCCGTAGTCGGCATCGCAGCTGGCGTCGGCGAGCACCATGAAGTCGGTCTCGCGCTTGAGCAGCGGGTAGATGCCGCTGTTCTCGAAGTGCCCGCCGTCCGACAGGTACCACCAGGGCCGCTCGACGCCGAAGAAGGTGGCCGAGGCCTCGCTCGCCAGCATCAGCGGCTTCGGCGCGAAGCGCCACGCGAGCCGGCTGAGCCAGCGCAGCTGCACCGATTCGCGCGGCGCGCGCACCCAGTGGCCGAGCCGCACGCCGAGGAAGTACACCAGCAGCGCGAGCCCGCGCGAGGTGTACGAGCCGGCCCCGGGCGAGGCGGCCGCGCCCGACACCGCGATCCAGCGGCCCAGCGTGCCGGTGTCATCGTCCGGCTGCAGCGCGACGAACTCCGTCGGGCCGATCTCCAGCCCGCGCCAGGTGGCCGTCACCGCGGTGCCCTTGCGGTCGGCGTTGTACAGGCCGCTCTGGTCGTCGCGCGTCTGGTTCAGGCAGGTGTTCACCAGGTGGATCGGGCCGCCGCGAGCCTCGGGGCGGTAGCTGTCCAGCGCGGTGTCGTCACCGTCGACCACGCTGGTCACGTCCTGGGCCGGGCCGCCCTGGGTGCCGTGCGCGACCCCACCGACCAGGCCGCGCCGCGGGTTGCCCACCGCGAGGTAGGCGCGCGTCAGCCGCGCCCGGTAGAAGCTGTGCAGCGACGAGGTGTTCGCCATCTGCGCATTGCCGGCGGTCAGCACGATCCAGCCGAGCCACAGCGCGCCGACCAGCACGGCGCGCATCCACGCCGGCACCTCGCGCAGCGCGCTGAAGGTCTCGGGCGCGAACACGAACCACTGCAGCACGACCAGCCAGGCCGTCACCAGCGCGAGCAGGCCGACCAGCGAGCCGACGTCCATCAACCGCGGCAGCCAGCCGCGCGCGCGGGCGCCGGCCTCGGCTGCCATCTGCTGCAGCGGCTGCGCGAGCCGGCGCAGCACCAGCACCACGACGCCGCCGAAGCCGACGCCGCCCCACAGCCACTGGTTGCCCGATTGCAGCTCCTCCAGCACCCACCAACTGGTGCGGTCGAGCGCGCCGAGCCCGCCGATCGCGGCGACGACGAGCGTGGCCGCCTTCAGCCAGCGCGTCAGCTGGTTGCGCAGCCGCGCGACGGCCAGCGCATGCGGCTCGCGGCCGAGCGCGAGGCGCGTCTGCACGAACAGCTGGCCGACCACGATCGACAGCAGCGCGAGCAGCGCCGCGGTGGCCCAGTCGAGCGCGTCGCGCACCGGGTTCACCGTGCTGCCGCTGCGCAGCTCGCGCAGCAGCAGCCACGCGGCGAAGGCCATCGCGGTGACGAACACCACGTCGCGCCAGCCGGGGCCTACTGCACGCGCATCGGGGTCGTGCGTGTCGCGCGCCGCCCAGTAGCCTGCGACCAGCCCGGGCGCCGTGGCGGCCCACAGCGCCAGCGCGGCCGGCCACCACGGCGTGAACCATCGCTCCCAGCCCTGCGGGTCGAGCTGCTGCGTGCTGTGCTGCCACAGGTGCGGTGCGATCACCAGCAGGCCGAGCAGCATGCAGGCGAACATGAACTCGGTGTGGATCGCGAGCCAGGCGCGCAGGTAGGTGACGACCGCGATGCCGATGTCGCGCGAGCCGGCCGGCGACAGGTAGCGGCCGTTGCGGCGCAGCCATTGCAACACCGGTGAATCGCTGCGCGCGAGCAGCGCCTGCGCCTGCTGCAGCCCGAAGGCGTTGACGAGGCGGCCGAACATCGCGCCGGTGTAGCCGCCGCCCGAGACGGTGGACAGGTAGTCGACGCGGCCCAGCAGGCCATCGGCCACCAGCGAGCGGTCGGCCGGGTCGGCGCGCTCGCTGTTGGGCTGGCCATGGCTCTGTGACAGGCCGCGCAGCAGCCCGAGCGCGAAGGTCGCGCTGCGCACGCCGCCGCCGGACAGCGCGAGGCCGACGGTGGGCAGCTTCAGCGCCGGGTGGTCGTCGCCGTCGGCGAGGCCGAGCACATGGCGGCGCCGCGCCTGCAGCGCGAGCTGCTCGGCCTGTTGCAGCGCATTCCAGTCATCTGGCAAAGAGCCGGCCGGCAACGCTGCCGGGCCATCGTCATCAGGCTTCATGAGCCGTGTCCCCTGGGGCCGTTCGCGTGGCGGCCTCGCCGCGACTGTAGGACCGCGCGGGAAGCTTGTCAGCCGCTGTCTGACCTGCGACCTAGGGGGCTGCCCGACACGCCGTGTCAGCGCGATGAAACCCAGCTGTAACCGGCTGTGCGGGCGCCAACAAATGCCGTGTGCTTGTGCGCGGACCCGCCTGCGGGTCCGAAACGACGGCTTCGTGCCAACGCCGGGCCGTCGAAAAGAAAGGGCACAGACAGACCCGATCGAAAGCCCGCCCCATGTTCCTGCCCCGCTCCCTCCTTGCCGCATGCCTCGCCGGTCTGTCGCTGGCCGCATTCGCGCCCATGGCGGGGGCCGAGGCCTGGGGCCTGCACATCGCGAGCAAGCACATCCCGGCGAAGCGCTACAACAACTCGAACCCGGGCCTCTACTACCGCAGCGACGACGACTGGACGGTCGGCGCGTATCGCAACTCGCTGCGCCGCAACAGCGCCTACGCCGGCTACACGCTGGAGCACGGCCGCTTCGGCGTGACGATGGGCGGCGTGACCGGCTACGACCACGCGGTGCAGCCGCTGTTCGTGCCGACGGTGTCGCTGTTCACGGTGCACGGTGTGACGACGCGCATCGCGTTCATCCCGCGCGTTGAGAAACGCATCGGCTCGCACGTGCTGCACCTGATGGTCGAGTTCTGATCAGGGAACCCGCTGCTCACTCTTCCATGGCGTCCAGATGAGGGCCGCCGCGAAACTGGCCGTGCTGCTGCGCTCGAACAGCGGGCTCGCACGGTTCGCCGCGCCGGCGTGGTTGTTCAGCGAGGCACCGAGGCTCAGCACCGTGTCGGTCGCGATGCGGCGTGACCACCACGCGCGCACGCCGCTGCCGAAGTAGCCGGAGCTCGCGTCGTAGGCCGGCCGCTGCGCGGTCGCGTAGCGCGGGTCCACCTGGTAGAAATAGTCGTGCAGCGATTCGCTGGCCCAGGTGCTGACCACGCTGAGCTGCACCTGGCTCTCGCTGTCGGGCCAGCCGCGGCGCTGCCAGCGCAGCTCGGGTTCGACAACGCTGCCGTGGCGGTCGATGCCGCGCCCGTCGGTCGAGAACACCGCGCGCGCCTTCAGGTGGGCACTGAGCTGCTGGCCGTCCTGCAGCGGCAGGCGCCAGCGCAGCTGCGGGCCCAGCTCGAACAGGTAGTCGAGACCGGGCATGCCGCGGCGAGCATCGTTGTCGCGTGCGTTGAACGCGGCCGCGCCCGACAGGTCGAGTTCGAGGCGCCCGCCGGCGAACAGCCGGCTGCGCACGCCGTCTTCATCGACACGCAGGCGCTCGCCACGGTAGACGAAGATCGGCACCGGGGCGATGCGCGCGTGGCGTGTGCCGGCGGCGGGATAGTCGGGGCCGTTGACGGCGACGCCGCCGACGCCGATCTCCCACAGTGGCTTGCCGCTCGGCGTGGCCTCGATCTTCACGGGCGGGGCGTCGGCCTGCTGTGCGTGGCTGAGCGTGGTGGAGAGGAGCAGCAGTGAGGTGAAGACCCGCGGCAGCCGGCGCATCAGGGCGTCACGCTCAGGGCCAGCGTGTTGCTGTCGGCCGCATGGCCGTCGTTGTCGACCGCCCGCGCGTACACGCGCACCGTGCTGCGGCCGTCGGTCGGGCCGGTCAGCGTCCATTCGTAGGGCGGGGAGCTGTCGCCGCCCAGCAGCACCGAGCTCAGCCCGTCGAGGCGGTAGAAGCGCACCTCGTCGATGCCGCTCTGGTCGCTCGCGGCAGCGGAGAGGCGCACCGAGCCGCCGGCCTGCACCGACGATGACGAAGCCACGAGCTGCACGCTCGGCGGGCCGTCGTCATCGAAGCCGTTGCTCCATTCGACGTAGAAGCCGCCGCCGCAGGCGGTGAGCAGCGCCGCGCCGGCGAGCACGGCTGAAAGGGGGGCAGGTCGTCGCATCAGTGGATGCTACCCCGCTCACACACTCGTCCACCACCGTTTCCCCGGCTGCGGTGCGTCCAGCGCGAGGCGCTCGCCCATTTCAGGCGTGGCCAGCCGCACGCCATGCGTCGCGGCCAGGTCGAGGATGCGGTCGAACGGCTCGTGCCACGGGTGCAGCGCCAGGTCGAAGGTGCCGTTGTGCACCGGCATCAGCCAGCGCCCGCGCAGGTCGAGGTGGGCCTGCAGCGTCTCCTCGGGCTGCATGTGCACCTCGGGCCACTCCTTGTCGTAGGCGCCGGTCTCGAGCAGCGTCACGTCGAACGGGCCGAAGCGGTCGCCGATGGTCTTGAAGTCGGCGTGGTAGCCGGTGTCGCCGCTGAAGAAGAGCCGCAGGTCGCCCGCGACGATGACCCACGAGGCCCACAGCGTGCGGTCGCCGTCGCTCAGGCTGCGGCCCGAGAAATGTTGCGCCGGCGTGGCCACCAGCTGCACCCCGTGCACGCTGGTCGACTGCCACCAGTCGAGCTGGCGCACCTTGGCGGCGTCGATGCCCCAGCCGATCAGGCGCTCGCCGACGCCCAGCGGCGTGGTGAACACTTCCACCTTCGGCGCGAGCTCGAGGATCGCGGCGTGGTCGAGGTGATCGAAGTGGTCGTGCGACAGGATCACGCCCTTGATCGGCGGCAACTCGGCGATGGAGATCGGCGGCGCATGGAAGCGCTTCGGGCCGGCCCATTGCACCGGCGACGCGCGCTCGGAGAACACCGGATCGGTGAGCCAGAACTCGCCGGCCAGCTTCAGCAGCAGCGTCGAATGGCCGAGCCGGAACAGGCTGGCATCGGGCGCCTCGGCCAGTGCCGCTGCGGTGAGCGCCTGCACCGGGATCGGCGCATGCGGCACGGTGGTGTCGGGCTTGCTGGTCAGCACGCGCCAGGCGATCGACAGCGTCTTCAGGAAGCCGGGCGACTGGCGCGGCGCGACGTTGCGGAACTTGCCATCGCGGTGCTGCGGCGACTGGCTGTGGTCGGCAGGGGCGATGCGGCGGGGGCAGAGGGAGGCGGAAGTCATGGCAGGGTCACTCCGGGTGGGCATTCAGGGGCGCACGCTCAGCGGCGCGTCGAGACAGGTGCGGGCACGCGGCACACCAGCCGGATCGCGACGCGCATGCGCTCGCGGTACTCGGCGGTGCTCTTCGCCTGGTGCTTGATGCCGTGCGATGCGGCCGTCAGGTGCAGCGCCAGGTCCTTCGCGCCGAGCCCGGCTTCCTTCCAGCCGGCGGCGATGCCGCTGGCCTGCAGCACGCGCGACAGGTCGGCGACCATCGCCTGCTCGAGCTCGTCGAGCACCGGGCCGACCAGCTGCGTCGCGGTGGCGAACAGCTCGGCCAGGTGCTCCTGCGGCATCTCGCTGCCGTCGCCCTGCGACTTCAGCGCCATGAAGGCGACGAGCAGGCGCTC
Source organism: Rhizobacter sp. P1_G5 (assembly GCF_056405435.1). Classification (NCBI taxonomy): domain Bacteria; kingdom Pseudomonadati; phylum Pseudomonadota; class Betaproteobacteria; order Burkholderiales; family Sphaerotilaceae; genus Rhizobacter; species Rhizobacter sp. P1_G5. Next base: position 5,822 of record NZ_JBFUCB010000105.1, read on the forward strand.
GTCGATCGGCAGTTCGTCGCGCGCCAGCGCCGCGCGCATCGTGGCGCGGCTCTGGCCGATCAGCTGGACCACCACCTCCTTGAACAGCGCCTCCTTGTTGGCGAAGTGCAGGTAGAGGCCCTGGCGCGACAGGTCGGCGGCGCGCGCCAGGTCGTCCATCGAGGTCTTGCGGTAGCCGTAGCGCAGGAAGACGCCGGCGGCGGATTGCAGGATGGCGTCGCGGCGCGCGCTGGTCGGATCGACCGGATCGAGGGTTGCAGAAGGCATCGGTGAAGCAGGCGGCAGGTTGATCGATTGCCGCTACTTTACACTATGTGCACACAGTGTCAAGTACGCTTCAGCTTCGCCAACTCATCGCCGACCAGCTTCACGACCAGCCGGTCCAGCGTCTGCACCGAGTACTGCTTCACGTCGTGCGTGGTCTGCGTGCCGGGGCCGCTGCCCGGGTCGGCCGCATCGCGGTAGGTCAGGAACACGAAGCGGCCCGCGGTGTACTGCGCCATCTGCCGGTAGATGTACTCGCCGACCGGATCGAGCCCGCTCGCGCCGACCGCGAACAGCTTGATGCCTTTCGCGAGCGCGGCCTGCATGTCGGTGTCGTACTGCGGGCCGCCGTAGTCCAGGTGCGGCGGCGCATCGGCCACCAGCACCACCATGCGGGCCGCGTCGCGCCGCCAGCTCAGGCCGTGCACCACCTCGTGCAGCGCCTCGTTCAGCGCCTCCGGCGTGTCGCCGCCGCCGTTCGCCTGGACCTGGCCGAGCACCTGCTGGAAGCCGCGCAGGTCGTCGGTGAAGTCCTGCGTGCGCGTGAGGAACGCATCGCCGCGGTCGCGGTAGGCCACCAGGCCCCAGCAGACATCGGGCTGCACCGGCAGTTGCGAGATCTGCTGCGCCATCGCGTGCATCGAGTTCTTCAGCTTCGCGATCTCGTCGCCCATCGAGCCGGTCGCGTCGACCAGGAACACCAGGTCGAGCCGCGGACGCTGCGCCGCCACCGCCTGGCCGAGGCGCACCTGCACCGCGCTCGCCTGGCCGCGCTGCAGTTGCGCGCGGCCTTGCATGCCGTTCTTGCGCACCGCGATACCGAGGATGCGGTCGCCTTGCGTGCCCTGCCCCAGGAACGCACGCGGGTGCAGCCAGACCCGGCCGGCGGTGTCGGTCCGCGCCCACATCACCGGCTGCGCGACGCCGGCGCGCTGGATCGCCACCTCGGCGTCGTGCACCGGGTCGCCCTGCGCATCGGTCACCTCGAGCAGGTAGCGCTCGCTGATGTCGCGCTCGCGCACCGGCAGGCCGGCGTTGCGCTGCCGGTAGGCGAGGTACTCGCCGAAGTCGGCGTTGTCGTCGACCATGCCGGCGGTGACGGTCTCGCGCGCCGGACGGGGCTTCGTCGGCTGCGGCGCGGGCGGGGCCGGCCAGGGCTCGGCGGCGAACGATCCGCTCGCTTCGGCCGACGGTTTCGCGGCGGGAGCGACCGGCGCGACGGCCATCGGCGCGCGCTCGCGCACCGCATCGGCCGCCGAGCCCGCGGCCATCGCCGGCTCGTCGCGCCGCTCCGGTGCCGACTTCGACTCGGCCTTCAGCGACTCGCGCTCGAGGCGCTCGGCGCGGCCCAGGCGCCGGTTGCCGTACTGGCCGGGGCCGCCCGGCACCTCGCGCATCGCCGGCAGGCGGTGGCAGCTGGTGGCCGACGGCGGCGAGAACGCGGGCGGTGCATCGTCAAGCTGCGGCTGCGCGTCCTGCCACACCGGCGGCCAGGGCTCGGCGGCCTGCGCGAGGTTGCCGTCCAGGCTGCCGGCGCAGGCGGCCAGCAGCAGCGAGGCGATCAGCACCGAGGTCAGCGTGCGGCGCGGGGTCTTCATCGTGTCCATGCGGGTCTCCAGGGTTGTCGGAACGTGACCCTGGCTGACACGTGGCAGCCGGTGCGATGGGGTGAACCTCGCCGCGATATTTTTGCGGGCCGTCGTTTCACCCCGTTGCGCACCGCCGCGCGTATCACCCACCGTATCAGGCAGACTGCCATGCCATGCACCCCGGCCCCCACACCGATCCCAGCGACGACCACCTGATGAGCGCCTATGCCGGCGGCGACGCCGCCGCCTTCGAAGCTTTGTATGCCCGCCACCAGGCCGGGCTGTACCGCTTCGTGCGCCGGCTGCTCGGCGGCGCGCTGTCGGCGCAGACCGACGAGGTGTTCCAGGACACCTGGCTGCGCGTGGTCAACGCGCGTGCCAGCTGGCAGCCGCAGGGCGCGAGCTTTCGCACCTGGCTGTTCACGCTGGCGCACCACCGGGTGATCGACGTCTGGCGGCGCAGCGGCCGCGAGGTGTCGATCACCAACGACGACGATGACGACGCGCCGTGGGAGCCCGAGGCAGCCGAGGGCGTGCCATGGCAGCAGTGGCCGGCGCCGCAGGGCGAAGACATCGCGTTCTGGCGGCGCGCCGGCGAGCGCCTGCTGGCCTGCCTGGAAGAGCTGCCGCTGCCGCAGCGCAGCGCCTTCCTGCTGCACCACGACGACGAGCTGCCGCTGGCCGACGTGGCACGGACGCTGGAGGTCGGCTTCGAGACCGCGAAGACGCGGCTGCGCTACGCGATGAGCAAGCTGCGCAGTTGCATGGGGGCGTACCTCGCGCCGCTGAACGGCACGGAGGCTTCGCGATGAGCGGCGAACCGGACATCGAGCGCGACGACATCGAGCACGACCGTCACCTGCGGCAGGCGCTGCGCCATGCGCCGGATGCCGATGCGGCGCCGCCGGCGGCGCTGCGCGAGCTGATCCTGCGCCAGGCGCAGGCGAAGGCGCGCGAGGGACGGCCGGCTGCTGCGGCGACACCGTCGGTGGGGCAGCGGCTGTGGGACTGGATCGGCCGCCCCCGCTTCGCCGGTGCACTGGCCGGCGTGATGGTGATCGGCTTCGCCGGACTGCTGTGGCGCGATCGCCCGCCGGAAGAGGCGCTGCCGCCGCGGGTGGCGATGCAGGCGCCCGCCGCGCCGGCGCCGGTCGCGGAGCCCGCACCTGTCGAACAGGAGAAGGTCAAGGCGGCGCCGGCGGGCGAAGCACCTGCACCGGCGCCCGCGCAGGCACAGGCTCCGCGCGTCGAGAAGCCGAAGCCGGCGGCACCTCACCGCGCCGAAGAGGCCAAGCGGCGTGATGCGGCGGCCGATTCGCGCGGCATCGTGGCCGAGGAAACGACGCTGCAGATGCCGGGGCCGACGGCGGCAGCACCGCCTGCAGCTGCACCCGCACCTCTGCCCGCGCCGGCCCCGCCTGCCGCACCGCGCTCACCCGATTCCGGGGCCGGTGCGAAGGCGGAACGCAGCCGCAACGAGAGCCGCGAGCGCAGCAGCGAGACTCCTGATCAGAGCGCACGTGTCGCCGCCAAGATGGCCGCGCCGGCTCCCATGGCCGCAGCGCCCGAAGCCGCGGCGATCGCCAGCTTCGCCGCCGCCGGCCCTGCGATCGCCCAGCTGCGCCAGCAGATCAGCGGCGAGGCGACACGCTGGTACTGGCAACGCCCCGGTGGCCCGCAACACCCGTTCGACAACGCCGTCAGCCGCTGGCTCGGCCGGTTGGAGAGCGCCTCGCACGGGCGCTGGCAGAGCCTCGGCAACGTCCGGCCCGCGCCGGGCACCGAACTGCAGTTGCTGCGCGACGGCGAGGTCACRCAGCGCCTGCAGCTGACCGACGATGCGTTGGTGTGGGAGCGCCGCGACGTGGGCGAGACGCTGCGCGCGCCGCTCGATGCGGCGACGCTCGCGTCGCTGCGCCAGGCGTTGGAGGCGGCGACGCCTTGATCACCATGTCCCGTTCGCCCTGAGCAGGGACCGAGCCTGCCGAGGGCCCGTCTGTCGAAGGGTTGCGACCGAAGCGCGCGGGCCTTCGACAAGCTCAGTCCGAACGGGAGTGGGGGTCAGCCCTGCGCCAGCCAGGCCGCCAGGCCGGCCGTGATCCCGCTCGCGAAGCGCTGGAACACCGGCTCGACGACGAAACCCAGGTGCGGCGTCAGCAGCAGGTTCGGTGCCTCGCGCAGCGGATGGTCCGCCGCCAGCGGTTCGGCATCGAACACGTCGAGCGCCGCGGCCCCAGGCCGCCCCTGCTTCAGCGCCGCCACCAGCGCGTCGGTGTCGACCAGCGACGCACGCGAAGTGTTCACCAGCACGCTGTCCGACCGCATCGTCGCCAGCCGCTCGGCGTTGATCAGGTGCCGCGTCTCGGCCGACGGCACCAGGTGCAGGCTGACCACCGCGGAGGTCGCCAGCAGCTCGTCGAGCGACACCGCGCTCGCGCCATGCTGCAGCGCGCGCGCCTCGGTCATGTGCGGGCTCCAGGTGACCACGTCCATCCCGAAGGCCCTGCCGACCGCGGCGACCCGCCCACCGATCTCGCCGAGACCGATCAACCCCAGCCGCTGGCCGTGCAGCACCGGCGCCAGCGGTTCGGCCGCCTCGCTGCGCCAGCCGCCGGCGCGCAGCCGGGCGCTCGCCGCTGCCACCTGCTTCACCGCGCCGAGGATCAGCGCCCAGGTCAGCTCGCAGGTCGCGCTCTTCGACGGGCCCCATTCGGTGTGGTGCACCGGAATGCCGCGTGCCTGCAGCGCCGCGGAGTCGAGCGCGTTGTTGCGCGTGCCGGTGTAGGCGAGGAAACGCAGCTTCGGCAACTGAGCCAGCAGGTCCGCACCGAACGGCGTGCGGTCGCGCATCAGCACGATCGCATCGGCCTCCCGCAACGCAGCGAGCAATGCCTCGCCACGCAGCGGCACGTGGTGGATCGTCACGTCGGCCGCCGCGTCGATCGCGCGCCAGTCGCCGAGCCGGCGGAAGCTGCGCTCCCAATCGTCGAGGACGACGATGCGCGGACGCCGGCTCATGGCCGAGCCAGCGCCACCAGCGCTTTCAGGTCCGCCGCGCTGCCGGCCTTCCAGCCGGCCGCGATCAACTGCTTCGTCTTCGCCGCGCCGAGCACCGGATCGGAGAGGCCATGGAACTTGCCCTCCAGCGCCGCGTCGCTCATCGGCTTCTGCAGCGAGCCGATCGCATGCTCGACGAACACATGCACCCGGCGGCCGTCGCGCAGCACCGCGGTCACGTCGGCGCTCGCCTCGTCGATGCGGTCGTCGACCGTGGCAACAACCTTTCGGCGCAGCGCCACCATGTCGGGCCGCGTCACCACCGCATCCGAGAACTCCTCTTCCGCCGCATGGCCGAACACCAGCCCCGCCGCACAGCCGTGGTACACGCTGAACTTGCCCTGCAGGCCGTCGGCCGGTTCCTTCTTGCCGGTCAGCTCCAGCACCAGCGAATGCACCTTCAGCTCGATGCGCTCGACGTCTTCCGCGCGCACGCCCTGCTCGCGCAGCTGCACGCAGGCGTCGATGCTCGGGTGGATCACGATGCCGCAGGCGAAGGGCTTGTAGCTGTTGAACGAGATCTCGAAGCGCTCGCCGAGTTCGTCAGTCACCTCGTTCCAGGCGCACTTGGTCGACACCACCTGCGCGAAGCCGCGCGGCGCCTCGATCGCCTTCGGGCTGCTGGTGAAGCCGTGGCGCGCGAGCAGCGCCGACATCAGCCCGGCCCGCGCCGCGGCCCCCGGGTGGAACGGCTTGGTCATCGTGCCGAACTGCTCGCGCAGGCCGACCGGCTGCGACGCGGCGATGCCCAGCGCCATCGCCGTCTGCTGCACGTCCAGCCCGAGCAGCCGCGCGCAGCCGGCCGCCGCGCCCAGCATGCCGGTGGTGCCGGTGATGTGCCAGCCGCGGTCGTAGTGCTCCGGGTAGACGGTGTTGCCGAGCCGGCAGGCCACGTCGATGCCAATCACCAGCGCATCGACCAGCGCGCGGCCGCTGGCCCCCTGGTGCTCGGCCAGCGCGAGCAGCGCCGACGCGACCGGCCCGGCCGGGTGGATGATGGTCTTCAGGTGCGTGTCGTCGAAATCGAAGGTGTGCGAGGTGATGCCGTTCACCAGCGCGGCGCTCGCCATGTCGACGCGCTCGGCGCGGCCGAGCACGGTGGCCTGCGGGGCCGGCTGCAGCATGTTGACCGCCGCCAGCGCGGCATCGGCCGCCTCGTGGCGCGCCGCGCCGACCGCGCAGCCCAGCCAGTTCAGGAAGGTGCGGTGCGCCTCGTGGTCGACCGCATCGCTCCAGCCGCGCGACGGGTGTTCGGCGACGAAGCGGGCGAGGATCTGCGTGATCGGCGGGGCGTTGTGGTCGGCGGCGACCTGGGTGTTGCGGGCCATGGGAACTCTCTTCAGTTGTCGAGTTGGATGTTGCGCGCCTTGGCCAGCCTGGCCCAGCGCGCGATGTCGTTGCGCACGTAGTCGCCGAACTGCGCCGGCGTCATCGCCATCGGCTCGACCGCCTCGACGGCGAGCTTGTCGCGCAGGTCGGGCGCCTTCAGCACCGTCGCGAGCGACTCGTTGAGCTGGCGCACGATCGGCTCCGGGATACCGGCCGGGCCGACCACGCCGTACCACTGCATCGCGTCGAAGCCCTTGTAGCCGGACTCCTCGAGCGTCGGCACGTCCTTGGCCTGGGGATGGCGCCTGGTGCCGGTGACGGCCAGCGCGCGCACGCTGCCGCTGCGCAGGTGCGGCATCGCCGCCGCGAGGCCGGGGAACATCGCCTGCGTCTGCCCGCCGATCAGGTCGGTGAAGGCCGGCGCGATGCCGCGGTACGGCACGTGCACCATGAACGAGTCGACCTGCTGCTTGAAGAGCTCCATCGTCAGGTGGGTCAGCGAGCCCGGGCCGGCCGAGCCGTAGGCGACCTTGCCGGGGTTCTTCTTCAGGTAGTCGACGAACTCCTTCAGCGTCTTCACCGGCAGCTGCGAATTGACCACCAGCACGTTCGGCGTCGCGCCGATCATGCCGATCGGCGTGAAGTCCTTCACCGCGTCGTACGGCAGCTTGCGGGTGGCCGGGCTGGTGCCGTGCGTGCCGACATAACCCTGCATCAGCGTGTAGCCGTCGGGCGCGGCGTGAGCCGTGGTCTGCGCGGCGATCACGCCGCCCCCGCCGCCCTGGTTGTCGACCACGATGGTCTGGCCGAGCAGCGCGCCCCAGCGCTCGGTGACGGTGCGGCCGACCATGTCGCTGCCACCGCCGGCGGCCACCGGCACGATGTAGCGCATCGGCTTGCTGGGGAACCTGGCCTGTGCGCGGGCGGTGCCGACCAGGGCCACAGGCAGCGTGCCGAATGCGGCGGCGTGAAGAAGGGTGCGTCGTTTCATGCTTGTCTCCGATGTCGTGATCTTTTTGAGGCATGGAACCCGGATGCGGTGTCTACGTCGGCGACACGCTCCCGAGTCGTGAATGGGCGTCGGTGACGTGGGCACGCGCGAGGCGCTCGCAGGCGGCGGCATCGCCCTGGCGCAGCGCCTTCGCGATCTGCACGTGCTCGGCGATCGAGATGCGCCGGCCGGCATCGCCCGACAGGTTGGTGAGCCGCGCGACGTGCAGGCGCTGGATCACGCCACGGTAGCTGTCGAGCAGCTGCCGGTTGCCGACCGCCTCGACGACGGCCCAGTGGAACTTCAGGTTCTCGGCGTAGTAGGCCTGCGCATCGCCCTGGTCGACGGCCTGGTTCATCGTCGCGATCGCCGCCTCGAGCTGGCGCACCAGCGGCAGGCGGCGCGCGCCCGGCAGCACCGCGACGCGCGACGCGGCGTAGCCGTCGAGCATCTCGCGCAATTCATAC
>NZ_JBFUCB010000106.1:0-13500 GCF_056405435.1 Rhizobacter sp. P1_G5
GTATCGGGCACGTTGACTGGCTCGGCGGCGACGCTTGTCGGCGGCAACCTGAGCTATGGCACGGTGAACCAGAACTCGGCGGCGCCGCAGAACGTGATCGCGTGGCGCAACGACGGCAACGTGCCGATGGCGCTGTCGGGCTTGTCTGGTTTGCCGGGCGTGTTGAGCGTGGTGGGCAACAGCTGTACCAATGTGACGCCTGGCCTGGCGTGCACCATGACGGTTCAGCTGGCCACCGGCAGTTTGACGAGCTTCAGCCAGACGGTGAGCACGGTGGGCGCGACGGTGAATGCGTCGACCACGGCCAGCGGCACGGTGCAGACGATCCCGGGCGCGCTGTTCAACCTGAGCGCGACTGCGACGTCGACGACCACCTACACGACGATCACGCTGACGGTGGCCAACCCGTACAGCGCGGCGCAGACGATCACGGCGGTGACCCAGAGCGATGCGGCCACGGCCGGCACGAGCACTTGCACGGTGGGCGGCAGCGTGGCCGCGTCACCAGGGAGTTGCACCTTCCAGTGGATCTACGACCGATGCACCGCGCGCACGGTGAACTTCAGCGTGAAGAACGCGTTCGGCACTGCGACGACGAGCAAGGCCATCGTGAAGGGGACCTGCCTGTGAAGCGCATCAACCAGACCATGAAGAGCCTGTTCGCAGCAATCGTGTGGGTGGCGGTGAGCTCCGCCCATGCACAAGCCCAGCTGCCGCCGGTGCAAGGCGTGGCCGACCCGTTCAGCTACGCCCGCACGAAGAACTTCACCTACCTGCCCGATGGCCTGGTGGACACCGAGACGACCGAGCTCGGCGACGTGCAGCAGTGCGTGGTGAAGAAGTACATCTACGACGATGCCGGCAACCGCACCGGAGCGACGCAGCAGAACTGCACCGGCGCGAGCGGTGATGCGTTGTTCGCGCCACGCTCCGCCACGACGACCTATGGTGCRCAGACGGTGACCGTCGCCGGCATCAGCGCCGTCGTGCCCCGGTGGACGGCACCGAGCAGCAGCAAGAACGCGTTGCAGCAGGAGGAAACGCAGACGGTGGACCCGCGCTTCGGCACCTTGCTGAGCAAGACGGACGCAAACGGGTTGACCACGCGTTGGGAGTACGACGATGCGGGACGCGCGACGCGCGAGATCCATGCGGATGGCACGCGGGTGATCACGGCGTATTGCTACATCGCGGGCCGGGTGAACGCGGCAGGCGACACGTCGACCAACAGCCCGAGCTGCCCGAGCCCGAGCGCGGCCGAGATCCCCGCCGACGCGATGATGTTCACGCACGTGGAGCCGCGCGACGCGAGCGGTGCAGAGGGCGTCAAGAACGGACCGTTCATCCGCAAGTACGTGGACAGAGCTGGCCGCGCGCTGCGGCAGGTGAGCGAGGCCTTCGACGGATCCACGCAACCCGGCGGCACGAACCGGCTGATCGTCACTGACACCGAGTACGGCGACCTGGGCCAGGTGGTGCTGCAGACGCAGCCGTACTTTCTGGACAGCGGCTCGTCGACGAGCACGGGTAGCGCCGACGTGGGCTTGTCGCGCACCGAGTACGACGCGCTGGGCCGGGTGGTTCGCATCTACACCGCCGACAGCCAGGGCAGCCAGCCCAGCGTGAGCTTCGGCAACCGCGGCAGCCGCCGGGCGCGAGTGTCGACCTCGGTGTACGGCGCGCTGGTGGTGGTGTCGACCGATGACCGCGGGCAGGTGCGCACCGAGGAGAAGAACGTCGAAGGACGCACGATCCGCATCACCGACCCGCTGGGCGCGCAGATCGTTCACCAGCACGACGCGTTCGGCAACCTGGTGGCGACGAAGGATGCGCTGCAGAACACGGTGCAGATCGTCTACGACCTGCGGGGCAACAAGCTGAAGCTGACCGACCCGGAYGCCGGGGTGATCGAGTACCGCTACGACGCGCTGGGCCAGGTGGTGCGGCAGCAGAATCCGCTGCAGTTGCAGCGCGGTGGGCAGACGGTGATGAGCTACGACGTGCTCGGGCGGATGACGCTGCGCACGGAGCCGGAGTACAGCAGCACCTGGACCTACGACACCTGCGCGATGGGCATCGGCAAGCTGTGCGCGACCAGCGCCAGCACCGACATGAGCCAGCAGTGGGTGTACGACAGCCTGGGCCGGTTGGTCAGCAACCGCACGACCGTGGCCAATGGGCCGAGTTTTGCTAGCGCGTTGAGCTATGACGCSAATGGCCGGCAGGCGACGCAGACCTGGCCGACCGGGCTGACGGTGAACTACGGYTACACGCCGAAGGGGTTCCTCGGAACGGTGTCGTTGGCGACGGCGGTGACGGTGAACCCGCTGCCCGCCACGCCGGGGGGCACGCCGGGTGCAAGCGTCACGCTGCCAGCCGGCACGGTGCTGTGGCAGGCGCAAGCCTACAACGCGTGGGACCGGCTGGAGCAACAGCGCTACAGCAGTGCGGTGGTGAGCACCTCGGCATACGAAGCCTTCACCGGCCGGGCCAGTGGCCTGGTGTCAGGCAAGGCGGGCGCGACCACCGTGCTGAACCACGGCTACGTGTGGGACAGCCTGGGGCGGCTGACGAACCGCAACGATGCGAATGGGGATGGCGCAACCGGCGCGGTGACCGAGAACTTCGAGCACGACGCGCTCGGCCGGCTGCAGCGCTACACGGTGGCAGCCCCGGCGATCAGCGGCCTGGTGCGCACGGTGAGCCTGCAGTACAACGCGCTGGGCAGCATCCTCTACAAGAGCGATGTGGGGGTGTACAGCTACGGCGCGCAGGGGGCGAACGCGGTGCGGCCGCACGCCGTTCAGTCGATTGAAGGCGCGGCCGCCAACACCTACGGCTTCGATGCCAACGGGAACATCACCAGCGCGAGTTCAGGCAAATACCGCGGCATCACCTACACCGGCTTCAACCTGCCGGACAGCCAAGCGGGCGTGCAAGGGCCCGCAGGCGGCCCGAGCTACGTGTGGAACTACGACGAGGACCACGCGCGCATCCGCGAGGTGCGGACGATTCCGAGCGGCACCAACGCCGGTATGCGCACCACTTGGTATCTGCACCCGGACAACACCGGTGGCTTGGCCTTCGAGAGCGAGGTCAACTCACCGACAAGCCCGAGTGCTGCGAACCCGGCGGTCACGAGCAACCGCCACTACCTGAGTGCCGGCGGCCAGAGTCTCGGCGTGCTGGTCACCACCGGAGCGCTGCCGGCACTGGGCGCTACCCAGACAGCCCCACCCGTGCAGTCGAGCCTGACCGCGGTGAAGCTGGAGTACTGGCACAAGGACCACCTGGGCAGCATCGCGGCAACGACCGACCACAACGGCAACCTGACCGCCCGCGACGCGTACGACCCGTTCGGCAAGCGCCGCTTCGCCAATGGCAACTACGACGCCGCCGGCACGCTGGTGATCGACTGGAGCCCCGCGGTCAACAGCGGCACGGACCGTGGCTTCACCGGCCATGAGCAACTCGACGACATCGGGCTCACGCACATGAACGGCCGCATGTACGACGCGACGATCGGACGCTTCCTGTCGGTGGACCAACTCGTCAGCGATCCGTCGGACATGCAGGCCTACAACCGCTACAGCTACGTGCGCAACGATCCGCTGGCGCGGACGGATCCGAGTGGGTGGGCGGATGACAAGCCGAGCAAGACATGGGAGCCGTTCAAGGGCGGCTACTTCATGACGACGTTCATCATCAGTGCGCCCGAGCCGCGTGGGGGATCCCCGGAACTGAAAGCCTTCATTGCTGACGCCTTCGCGAGCGCGAAACTGCCGAACAATTCCGCAGGTGGAACGACGAGCAGTACATCGACCCTTGCGAGCGCGGCGAGGGACACCGGACGGGCGGCCTACAACGTGGGTATGGAAGCGCACCCGCTGGTCAGCGTTGCAAGCTCGATTGCGACCGCCTACAACATGGCCGGCGAGGTCCTCGGTATGTTGGGCGTGCAGCAGCCTGATCGGATGCCGGTTGCCTCAGAGAAACTGCGCAGCAAATACGAGTCGCCGACCTTTGGTTTGGTTGCCGAGGTGGGCATGGGCCTTCTCGCAGGACGTGCTGCTGGGGGTTTTGGCAACGGCGTGCGGGCTGTCGCCGCCACTGCAGAACGCGAGATGTTTGCGCTGTGCTTCGTCGCGGGGACGTTGGTAAGCACATCAGAAGGACTCAAACCGATCGAACGGATCAGGGTCGGCGATCTCGTGGCGGCGCGCGATGAAATCACAGGTGTCACGCGGTGGCAACCTGTCGTGGGCTTGTTCCACCATCAAGACCAGGCAGTGCTGCAAGTCACCTATGTGAGTGAATCGGGGGAAGAGGAAACCATTGGTGTTACGCCTGAGCATCCGTTCCAGGTTCAAGGCCGCGGATGGGTTTCTGCCGGAGAGCTAGTCGCTGGTGATCGGATCGAGCGCTTGGGCTCAGGTGCTCTGACCGTCGGACACGTGGAGAAGGACGCCTCACGGCATGACACGTACAACTTCGAGGTGGCAGAGTTTCATACATACTTCGTTGGCCGACTTGGTGCCTGGGTGCATAACGCGTGTAAGGTGGAGTTTGGAAGTGGATTGGGCGGACGCCTCGGCAACGAAGCTACTCGTGCGCATGTCGGTGAAGTTGCAACCGAAATGGAACGACGCGGCTGGAAGATCACGGGCGGCGGCGGACGCGGTCCGGAGGAGTATCTTCCTGGACCTGGTGGAGCGCGTCGAGGTTCGTCTTATCCTGACATTACGGCGGTTAAAGATGGCAAAACCCTTCGGCTGAATACGGTAGATACGCGAGCTGACGGTGTCACACTCACTACTCGAGAAGCAACCAACGCGAACAGAATCAGGGCACAAACAGGAGAGCATGTTTTGACGATTCCTAAACCGCGAGATCCAATATGAGCAGAAAGCTGACCCCTTTTTTTGCAACTCATGCTGACTTCGTCGCTGTTGCTCGGCAGATCGCAGCAGTTCGACCAGTCGATTTTGTTCAGGGTGGATTGTTCGCTGAGCCAAAAGTAGTGATGCTGGCCGACGTTGATGGGTTGATCCCATTTGAGACATACCTCATTGTCGATCGTGGCGTCTCAGTCAATCTGCGAGTTGTATCTCAGCGGGCCGGTGGTCAGATGTACGCAGTGGATCAAGTCAATAATCCGCAAACCATTGCATTGCAAACAGGGGGCAGGCACGGCGAGTATCAATTAATTGCCGGGCAGATCGGAACCGTCGGAAATGGCGCACAATCTGACGAGCTATACGCCATTTTTGCGAAAAACATTCGAAAGCAATTTGAGAAGATTAAATCGTTTTATGTCGGACCAGAGGCGGTTTCCATGCTCGATGCCGGTATCAGATTGTCCGCTACGCCGAAGTCTCCCCAAGCCTACGATCTTGTTAGGTAGCGTGTCGGGTCTGAGGTTCGTGCAGGCGCGGCGGAACTCATGGGAGTCACTTTGAGCGATGGGAGTTCTGTTGTGCACATTGAACTGCGTCTCAAGGCAGCGCGCGATTTCGCAACCCGTTCCTACAACTCGAACGAAGACGATGTTCGATCAATCCTGATAGATGTTTGTCGCGCGACGGAGTCTCAGAGTGAATTCGTGCTGTCTGGCTTTGGCCAGCAGCGTTGGCCAGTGGACGTGGGAACCGACTTGCCGGTTTTCCTGGAGCAATTGCCATCTGCGCTTCACGCTGTCAATCAGAATATGGCGACGACTGTTGATTTTTATGAGCAAGGCGTCGAGCGCTCCATCTCGCTGGAACCGTTGGGCCGCGGATATATTGCGACATGTGCGAGTCAGACCGACTGGCAGCCCAATCCTACGACTGAGGATATTCCTGGTGATGAACTGGCGGACATGCTATTGGCAGCTAGAGACGCCTTCATGTCAGTCTTGGTAGAGACGGCTCCCGATTTGGCCAAGCATCCGTGGATACGAAATTGGCTTAGAGGGATGGAATAAGGAGCGGCCTCGAATGGGGTGTGACAAGATTTTAATCCGGCTGAACAAGTGCAAAGTTCCATGCGTCAGACTGTCATCTATTGCAATACGACCGCAGCTGTCACTGAACTGATCATTGAGCCTTGGGCCGAGTTGTACCTTATCGAATCGGGCGCGCAAATTGAAGTAACGGGCGTTGGAGGTGAGGCAGAGTCCTGCTTTGAGATTCACCACGCTGGAAGAGGTTTGATCGTGTTTGGATGGGTAAATTCCATTGTGACCGTGACGCGTGATGGCAAGGCGCTGGAACCGAGCCCTCAGCAATAGGAGTCGGCATGCCCCATCTGACCGCGAGATTGCCGCTTCAGAACGAGAGCTCTACGCCCGTCAAGGTGCTGTTGGAGCCGCTCTCCGAATACTTCTTCGTTCTGCCCGGAGAGAGCATTGAAAATTAGACAGTCTCGTTCTGGCCGGCCAGTGGAGGCTTCGAGTTGTTCTTTGAAGGAAGAAGTGTCTGGGAGCAGATTTGAGGGACTTGCTCGGAGCAATGCATTGAACAAGTCGATTGGCTCGATAGCCTGGCCGAAGAGCGCAAATGAATCCCTGCGATCGCTTCTGCTCTACATGATGAGAGTCGTTGGGCGACTCGGCATTTCATTCGGCTCTTCCGCCCATGACCCTCTGTCGACCGTCAAAGGGCTTCTCGCCGGGGAACTCTCTGAGGATGACAGGCGTGTCGCTCTTGCTCATTGGTGGAAAGCCGTGGACGAAAGAGGACTGCGGAATTTCGAGAGCGGTGAGGCAGTTGTTGCTCGTCTTGCCGTGTGCCTTCTTTACCCGAGCAAAGAAAATGTGTCGGGCCAGGACGACCAGCTGTCATGGTTCCTGGAAGTGCTCGGTTTCCTCGGCGCARACGTTGACGAGGCGATTGCCGTCATGGAGGAGCATTTCGACTTTGTTTAGCGGGCTACCAGAAATTCCCGAGGCACCTGATCCGTGAGCCAGACGCCGTTGTCCGCCCGATAGAACTTGAACCCGGCAGCGTGCATGCGAAGCGCGTCAACCGTCAGCTCGACAGGCTTGCCATGACGCTGCCCCACCAAGTGCGCCGTTGCTTCATCGGCCGACAGGTGCACCTGCTGTCGCGACTGCGGCTGCAGCAGTTCGTCCCGTGTGAGCCGCGTTCCCGCGGCATCACTCTTGGCAATCAGCTCATCGATGACGGCCCAGCCCTGCGCATCCAGCGTCAGGCCGATGGTGTCTGGCTGGTGCCGAAGAATGAGGCTCAGGAACTTGCTGAGCTGTCATCGCGAGATCCCATGTCATTCCCTCCCACGCCACCGCGAGACGATCAACGCTGTCGGCCGCCCGCTGGCACCCTGTGCCGTCCCTTGCGCCGTCGCCAGGATCCACCGCTCGTTCGGTTCCCCGGCATTGAGATCCTCCAGGTACTTCAGCAGCGCCTCGTAGCTTGAGAACTCGACCTGCACGCGCACGGTCGCGTCGGYCGCGCTGATGTCCACCGACACCGGCAGCACGCCCACCGTGCCCACGGATTCGAGCGAGGCCAGCGCGGCGTCGACCGGCACGCGTTGCAGCTTCAACGCCGAGTGCGCGTCGGCGGCATAGGCCGGCGGCGGCTCGTTCGGCAGCTCGGCGCGCCGCGAAGCCTGGTGCGCGAGCGCGTCGATGCGCGCATTCCAATCCAGCATCTGCGCACGCACGCCGGCCGCGTCCTCACGCACCGTCCAGCCCCATGCCGCCAACGCCACCGCGGCCACAAGCAACAGCACCGTCGCGCCCCACCAGGCCCGCCCCGGCGGCCGGTGGCGGATGAAGTCGGCCTCGATGCGCCTCATGCCCACGCCTCCATCACGGCATCGTCCAATCCCGCGCCCGCCGACAGCGCCACCCGCACGCCCTCGCCGTCGGCGATCCCGAGGCTCAGCACCGAGCGCTGCAGCCACGCCGCCGCATGCTCCGGCGACGGCAACGGTGCACAGGTGGCCACCGCACTGAACACCCCGTCGCGGCCCGCCAGCACCACCAGGCTCTCCGGCTCCGCGACGACGATGCGCGACAGCGCCGGCTGCACGTCCAGCGCCCGCGTCAACGCCACCGTCCACCACGGACGCATCGCAACAGCACGCACGCCATGCGCCGCCAGCACGCGCTCGATGGTCTCGCGCGTCGCGCTCTCGATCGCGACACCCAGCACCGCATGCCCAGGCGGCGCCGCATCCAGCCACACCTCGCACGGCCCGGTCAGCCCTGTCTCATCGGGCGCCAGCGCCTCGGCCAGCCGGCGCGCCTCGGTCCAGCTGCGCAATCCCGGCACCGGTTGCACGATGAACGGCCGCGCCACGCTGCCAGCCAGCCACAGCGTGAGCTGCGGCCGGCGCAGCGCGGCATCGGCCTTCAGCGCCACCGCCACCGCGGCCGCGCCCGCTTCCAGCCCGTCGGCCGGCTGCCACTGCCACGGCTGTTCGCCGAAGCGCCACGCCACGCCCCGCAAGCCCACCCACGCCTGCGCCCCCTCAGATCGCACCGACGACACGCCGCACCTCCTCGATCGTGGTCTGGCGCTGCAGCACCCGCCGCACCGACTGCTGGTCCAGCGTCAGCGTGCCGCCCGCATACGCGTGCCCCTTCAGCACCGACAGCGGCGAGCCCTCGGTCACGTGGTCGCGGAACGCATCGTCGATCACATGCACCTCCGAGATCACGAAGCGCCCCTTGTAGCCCGAGCCGTGGCACAGCGGGCAGCCCACCGCCAGCGGCACCCGCACGCCGTGTTCCGCGACCACGCCCAGCCACTGCGCCTCGCGCGCCGTCGCCTCGCGCTCGCCGGCGCAATCGGCGCACAGCCGCCGCATCAGCCGCTGCACCACCACCCCGTTCAGCGACGACATGAAGCCGAACATGTCGAGTCCGAAATGCCGGAAGCGCCCGATGATGTCGGTCAGGCTGTTCGCATGCACCGTCGTGAACACCGCGTGGCCGGTCAGCGCCGACTGCACCGCGATCTCGGCCGTCTCGGCATCGCGGATCTCGCCGACCAGGATGCGGTCCGGGTCGTGCCGCAGGATCGAGCGCAGCCCTTTCGCGAAGGTCAGCCCCTTGCGCTCGTTGACCGGGATCTGCAGCACGCCGGCCAGTTCGTACTCCACCGGGTCCTCGATCGTGATGATCTTCTCCAGCCCCGTGTTGATCTCCGACAGCGCCGCATACACCGTCGTCGTCTTGCCGCTGCCGGTCGGCCCGGTCACCAGCATCATCCCGCTCGGCGCCATCGACAGCTCGCGGATCAGGCCCGCGCCGATCGCGTCGAAGCCCAGCAGGTCGAGCGACACCGTCGCATCGCTCTCGCGCAGCTGGGCCTTGTCGAGCAGCCGCAGTACCGCGTCCTCGCCGAACACGCTCGGCATGATCGACACGCGCAGGTCGATGCGCCCACCCTGGATGTCGATCCGAAAACGCCCGTCCTGCGGCAGCCRCCGCTCGGTGATGTCGAGTTGCGCCAGCACCTTGATGCGCGAGATCACCTCCTCGGCCTGCGTCGCACCGTCGAGCCGCGCAAAGCGCGCCATCACGCCGTCGAGCCGGTGCTTGACCGTCACGCCACCGCGGTCGCATTCGAAATGGATGTCGCTCGCACCGGCCTGGAAGCCGGCGCGGATCGCGCTGTCGACGAAGCCGACGATCGGCCCGTCGGCCACGGCCGCGGGCTTCGCGGCTTCTTCGCGCACCGCTGCCCCATCGGTCTCCCCCAGCCAGGAGCGCATCGCCTGCGTGCTCGCGGCTGCCGGCTGCAGCGCTTCGCCGACGCGCCCGCTGATGCGGCGCAGCTTCGCGTCGTCCCATGGGTCTTCCATCGCGAGCCAGCGTTGCCGGGCCCCGTCGACCGTGAGCGCGACGACCACGCAGCGCGCCTGCACCGCCTGCTCGCGGCTCCACGCCGACCAGTCGGCCGCCGCGTCGCCGGCCGCTTCCAGCACCGCGACGCCGGCCTCCTCGCGCAGGCGGCGCGCCAGGCCCGGCGGCGCGGTGCGCTGCAGCACGTCCAGCACCGTGCCGGCGCCGGCGCGGTGCTGGCGCCGCGCGTCGGCGATCAGGGCCGGAAGGGCGAGAGGGGCGATGCCCGTGTTGCTCATCGTTCAGCGCACTCCATTGGCAATGTCGAAGATCGGCATGTACATCATCACGACGATGCCGCCGACCAGCAGCGCCACCATCAGCAGCAGCACCGGCTCCACCAGCCGCGTGGCCCGCTCGACGAAGGTGGTGAAGGCCGCGGCATGGCGCTGCGAGATGGTCTGCAGCACCACGTCGAAGCTGCCGGTGCGCTCGCCCACCGCCAGCAGGCGCTCGGCCACCGTGTCGGTCAGCCCGGCCTGCGACAGCGTCGCCGACACGCGCTTGCCGCGCGCCAGGTCGACACGCGCACGCGCCACCGCCTCGCTCATGCGCGCACCGAGCCCCAGCGTCTCGCACAGCGCCATCGCTTCGTCCAGCGTGTAGCCGCCGCGGAACATCAGCGCGAGCGATTGGTACAGCTTGGCAAGACGGAAGTGGTCCCACTGGCGCTGCAGCGGCCCGATCCGCGAGCCCACCGCCACCGCGAAGCGCATCGCGCCGCCCGAGCGAACCCACCACACGCCACCGACCACCAGCGCCGCCAGGCCCGCGGCCACCTCGGCGGTGTGCTGCGAGACGGCCTTGCTGAAGCCCAGCAGCACCTGCGTGGGCAGGCTCAGGTTGCCGTGGAAATCCACGTACATGCCCGAGAAGCGCGGGATCACGTACAGCAGCAGGAACAGCGTGATCAGCAAGCCCAGCGTCACGACCACGGCCGGGTAGATCGCCGCGCTGACCACCTGCTTGCGCAACGCGCCCATCATCTCGTCGTGCGCCAGGAAATCGGCCAGCGCGCTGCCCAGCGTGCTGGTGCGCTCGCTGGCCTTCACGCTCGCCACCAGCACCGGCGGGAAGGCCTGCGATTCGTGCATCGCCTTCGACAGCGGCCGCCCCTCGCGCAGCGCGCGCAGCAGCTCGGCCTGGATGTCGCCGCGCGCGCCTTGCGACGACTGCGCCTGCAGCGTCTCGAGCGCCTCGACCACCGTCATGCCGGCCTGCAGCAGCGTGCGCAGCTCGCGGCACCACCACGCGACGTTGAAGGCGCCCGCGCCGCCGCCGAGCAGCGGCGTGCGCGCCGGCCCACTTGGCTGCGCCTCGGCGCCGACGAACACCAGCCCCTCGCCCGCCAGCTGCGCCTGCACCGCCTGCAGCGACTCGGCCTGCGCCAGCCGCTCCAGCACGGCGGCCTGGCCGGGGTCGTAGTAGCGGACCTTGAACTGCATGGCGGCGCTCGCGAGTTCAGCGCGTCAGGTCGGCGTCGTCGCCGCTGCCGCCGGGCGCGCGGTCCTTGCCGAGGCTCAGCAGCTCGAACTCCTGGCCCTGCAGGCCGGGCGCGCGGTACTGGTAGGCGCTGCCCCACGGATCCTGCGGCAGCGCACCGCGCAGGTAGGGGCCGCGCCAGCGCGGCTCGTCGGCAGGCGCCACCAGCAGCGCCTGCAGGCCCTGGGAGGTGGTCGGGAAGCGGCCGGTGTCGATGCGATACGCCTGCAGCGCCTTGTCGAAGGCATCGAGCTGCGCCTTCGCGGCAGTGACCTCCGAGCGGCCGATCTGCCCGAGGAAGCGCGGGCCGACGATGCCGGTCAGCAGGCCGATGATCAGGATCACGACGAGGAGTTCGAGCAGCGTGAAGCCGCGGCGGGAAGCGTTGATCATGATGTCGATGCGATCGGTTTGGCCATGAAGACCCATTGGTTGTACTGCGCGGCGGGCGGCATCTCGGCCAGGCCGTCGATCTGCAGCGGGGTGCGCCGCAGCGGCTGCGCCTCGCTGGTGCTGAACACGCCGCGCACGCTGCCGTCGGCGCCGCGCACGACGCCGAGCGGGCGGCCCGGCACCAGCGGGTCGGTGTAGAGCCGGCGCAGGTGGCGGCGCGTGCCGACGAAGCGGTTGTCCAGCAGCAGGTTGTCGAGCGAGGCCGGGTACTGCTTCAGCGACCCGGGCGAGGCCTCGCGGTAGCGGGTGATGGCCTGCGCGTACAGCGTGCCGATGCGCACCAGCTCGTCCTCGCGCTCGCGCTGCGCCGCATCGGCCCAGCGCGGGCCGGCGATCGACAGGCCGAGCGACAGCAGCGCGACCAGCAGCAGCACGATCACGTAGGTGAAGCCGCGCGACGGCGACTTGCCGGCTCGATCACCAACTCGCATACGGGCTCCCGTCGCGCGCCTGCCCCGGCGCACCGCTGTGCACGTCGGACACCCCCGCGGCTGCGCCGCTGTCGGAGTTCACGAGCACCCAGGTGTCGATGCGGTCCGTCACCGGATCGACCGGCAGCTGCCGCAGGTAGCGCGCCTGCACCAGCTCCTGCAGCGCCGCCGGGTAGCGGCCGCGGTCGGCGTAGAACTTGTCGATCGCATCGCGCATCGCCGCGAGGTTCTGGCGCAGCACCACCTCGCGCGCGCGGTCGACGTGCTCGGCATAGTGCGGCACCGTGATGGCCAGCAGCAGGCCGATGGCCGCCATCACCACCATCAGCTCGATCAGCGTGAAGCCGCGTGCCTTGTGCATGGCCTGCATCACCAGTCCTTCAGCGGCACGCCGTTCAGCCCGCTGCGCGTCGAGCGGGAGAACACGTCGTAGACATCGGCGCCGGCCTGCGGCTGCTCGGCCGTCGACAGGTAGCTGCGCAGGCCCCAGGTCTGCTCGGCCGGCAGCTCGGCGCTGGCAAACGGATCGCGCGGAATGCGGCGCAGGAAGACCATCCGCTGCGCGCCCGGCAGGCCGGTGTCGCCGCTGACCAGCGCCTGCAGGCTCGGCGGGTAGCCGGTGGCGCCGGCCGGCTGCGACAGCTGGCCCTTGTCGTTGGCGCGCTTGTAGGCATCGATCGCCTCGCGGATCTGCCACAGCGCCTGCTTCAGCTCGCGCTCGCGTTCGCGCTGCAGCGTGATCTCGGCCAGCGGGAAGACGGCTGCGGCCAGCACGCCCAGCACCGCCAGCACGACAACCAGCTCGATCAGCGTGTAGCCGGCGGTGCGCCTCATTTGACGATCACCTTCAGCGGCGGCGGCAGGCCGAACGGCTGCGCCGGGCCGTCGAGGCCGAGCGGTTGCGCGCCGAGCGTCGTCAGCTCCGCGGTGCCGGCGGCGGTGGCCTTCAGGCGCACGCTCAGCAGGCTGCCCTGGCCGCTCGCGCCGGTGGCCTGGTTGCGGATCGCGCCGGCCTGCACCTTGCCCTGCTCGGCATCGATCGTCTTGCTGAAGCTGGTGGCCGCGCCGCCCTGCTTGAACAGATCGCCCTCGTCGACGTCGACCACCGACAGCAGGCCCTTGCTGATGGCGAGCTGCACCGGCGCGCCGCGCAGCGCGACCGGCGTCGCGAGGTTCAGGGTCGCGACGAAGGTGTCGCCGACCTTGACCTCGGCCGGCGCGCTCCAGCTGAGCGTCGGCGCGGCGGCCGCGGGCGCGGGCGCGGCCTGTGAGGGC
>NZ_JBFUCB010000107.1:0-13498 GCF_056405435.1 Rhizobacter sp. P1_G5
GCCATGCGCTCGCGCGGCCGGTGCTGCTGGGCGCGGTGATGCGCGAGGGCGAAGAGGCGATGCTGCTGGCCGAGTGGGCGAAGCGAGCGGCCGAGAACCGCCCGCTGCTGCTGATCGTGCCGCGGCATCCGCAGCGCTTCGACGAGGTCGCGGCGCTGGTGCAGGCGGCCGGGCTCACGCTCGCGCGGCGCAGCGGCTGGGGCGACACGCCGCCGGCCGAGGCCTGGCACGCCGACGTGTGGCTGGGCGATTCGATGCGCGAGATGGCGCTGTACTACGCGATGGCCGACGTGGCGCTGCTCGGCGGCAGCTTCGCGCCGCTGGGCGGGCAGAACCTCATCGAGGCGGCGGCCTGCGGTTGCCCGGTCGTGATGGGGCCGCACACCTTCAACTTCGCGCAGGCCGCGGAGCTGTCGCTGGCGGCGGGCGCGGCGCTGCGGGTGGCCGACATGGCCGCAGGCGTCGACACGGCCTGTGCCTTGCTCGACAGCCCGGAGCGCGAGCAGCGCGCCGCGCAGGCGAGGGCGTTCGCGGCGGCGCACCGCGGCGCGGCGCGGCGGATGACGGGCTATCTGCTGCGGTGGCTGCCGGTGAAGGCCGCCTCCTGAGCAAGACAGGTAAGAAACACCGTTCGCCCTGAGCCTGTCGAAGGGCCGGACTGAGCTTGTCGAAGGCCTTGCGCGCTTCGAATGCAACCCTTCGACACGGGCCCTCGACAAGCTCGGTCCCTGCTCAGGGCGAACGGGGTGAACTGCTTCTCGAGAGAGGTGGGCCATCGCTTCGTGGCACGAGGTCCCAGATATCGACAGATCGGGCTGTCTCAAGCCCACAGATCGCGCACGCAGTCGAGTTGCTCTGCCAACTCGCGCAGGCGCGCCCAGAGCTCGGTGCGGGGAACTCCTTCCTCGGCGTGGACCTGCTCGACGATGGACGCGAGCATTTGCACTGACGCTTCTTCGAGCAGTGCGTTCATCTGGGGCTCGAGGCGAGCCGGGATGTCGCCGTTCAGCAGGATGGCTTTCAGCTGTGTTCCACGCATGACGCGCCGGTAGCTGACGCTTGCTGAACGCGCAGCGATGTTGACGGGTGAGATCGATCGGACGCCGGTACCGCCGCGCTTCGGATGAGCGGGCGAGACCGTCAGCGACAGGCCCAAGGTGTTCAGCAGGCGCGCCGTCCGATGAAGACTCAGGTCCTTGAACGAGCCGTTCTCGATCTGGTTGATCGTCGCGCGTGACAGGCCGGCAAGCTTGGCCAGCCTCTGCATCGGATGATCGTCCGATGGTCCTCAGCTCTCGTTGAGAGGACAGTCCGTGCTCTGCCAATTCACCACCGGGAACACACCATGAACATCGTCAAGCTGGCCGCCCTCGGCCTCACCGCTTCCATCGTCGCTGCCTCGGCTGGCGCGGCCACCCCGGCCGCACCGGACAGCGCCAAGCCCAGCGTCGTGATCGTCCACGGCGCGTTCGCCGACGGCTCCGACTGGGCCAAGGTCGTGCCGCTGCTGCAGGCCAAGGGCCTGAACGTCGTCGCGGTGCAGAACCCGCTGAGCTCGCTGGCCGACGACGTCGCCGCCGCGAAGCGTGCGATCGATGCGCAGCCGGGCAAGGTCGTGCTGGTCGGCCATTCGTGGGGCGGCATGGTCATCACCGAAGCGGGCGACAACCCGAAGGTCGCCGGCCTGGTCTACGTGGCCGCCTTCGCACCGGACGCCGGCCAGTCGGTCGGCGATGTCGGCAAGGGCTTCGCGCCCGGCGCGGGCCTCGCCCACCTGAAGGCCGATGGCGGCGGCTTCCTGTCGCTGACGCAGGARGGCATGAGCAAGCATTTCGCGCAGGACCTGCCCGCCGCCGCGACCGCGGTGATGACCGCGACGCAAGGCCCGATCCAGGCGAAGGCGTTAGAGCAGAAGGTGTCGGTCGCCGCGTGGAAGCAGAAGCCGTCGTGGTACCTGGTCGCCGACAACGACCACATGATCGTTCCGGAGCAGCAGCGCGCGATGGCCAAGGCGATCAACGCCAAGGTTTCGAGCGTCGCCAGCAGCCACGTGCCGCAGCAGTCGCAGCCGGCCCAGGTGGCGGCGGTGATCCTGGATGCGGTGCAGGCCGCCCGCTGATCGCGGCATGATGCGGGGCCTACCGCATGCGGCGGGCCCCCGTTCAATTCCAGAGTCCTTCGATCGATGTCCTCCCCATCCGCCGCGCTGCCCGACGCCCGCGTCACCGTCTTCGATGCCGTCAAGGCGCTCGCCTTCGTCGGCGATCTCAGCATGGGCCAGCCGGTCGACCACTCGGCGCGCACCGCGTGGATCGCGGCCCAGCTCGCGGCGGCACTCGGTCTCGAGGGCGACGCGAGCTCCCATGCCGCCTACGTCTCGCTGCTGCGCTGGTCGGGCTGCACCGCGAACGCGCCGGAGTTCTCCGAGCTGATGGGCGACGATGTCGGCGGCCGGCGCGCGATGCTCGCGGCCGGGCTGCCGGCGCACCTGGCCGGCTCGATGGCGCCGGTGGCGCAGATCCACTGCGAGGTGTCCGGYGACGTCGCGCGCACGCTGGGCATGCCGCAGGCGGTCGAGCTGCCGCTGCGCCGCATCTTCGAGCGCCCCGACGGCCACGGCCAGCCGAACGGCCTGCGCCCGCCCGACATCCCGGTCGAGGTGTTCATCGTCTCGGCCGCGAGCGACCTGGAGATCTTCAGCCGCGTCTACGACCTCGAGCGGGCGCTGAGCTACCTCGCGTCGCGCGCCGAGGCGGCCTACCCCGCCGAGGTGGTCGAGGCGGTGCGCCGCCATGCGGTCGACTGGCTGCATACGCTGGAGCAGGACCCGGCCTGCGTCGACACCGCGCCCGTCATCGGTACCGACACGACCTCGCTCGAACTGATCGCCGACGTGATCGACCTGAAGCTGCCGTGGCTGACCGGCTACTCGCGCCGTGTCGCGCTGGTGGCTGCCGACTGTGCCGAGCGCCTGGGCCTGCCGGCGCCGGCGCGCCAGCGGCTGTACCGTGCGGGCCTGGTGCACGGCATGGGCCGTGCGGCGGTACCGAACGCGCTGTGGGACCAGCCCGGCACGCCGAGCGAATCGGCGATGGAACGGCTGCGGCTGGTGCCCTACTGGACCGCGCGGGCCGCGCGCCGCATCGGCAACCTGGCCGCGGAGGCCGAGCTCGCCTCGCATGCCGACGAGCGGCTCGACGGCTCCGGCTTCTTCCGCGGCGTGTCGGGCACGGCGATCGGCCCCGAGGCCCGCGTGCTCGCGGTGGCGACGCAGGCGGTGATGCTGCAGACCGCGCGCCCGGGCCGTGCCGCGCTGTCGTTCGACGAGGCGCTCGCGCAACTGCAGCGCGATGCGCAGCGCGGGCTGTTCGATGCCGACGTGGTGGCCGCGTTGGGCGGCGCTTCCCGCGCCACTGCGCCGCCGCCAGGGGCGGAGCCCGCGGCGCTGCTGACCGGCCGCGAGGTCGAGGTGCTGCGCTGCATCAGCCTCGGCGAGAGCAACAAGGAAGCGGCCCGCACGCTCGGCATCAGCCCGAGCACCGTGCGGGCCCACCTCGAGAACATCTTCCGCAAGCTCGAGTGCACCACCCGGGCCGCCGCCACCCTGAAGGCGATGACGACCGGGCTGCTCTGATCAGCGGCCGCGGGTGGTGGCCTTCGCGAGCGATCGCGCGACCGCCTTCGCGGACTGCGGCTTCGCCGGCGGAAGACTGCCGAGCAGGCCGCCGTTGACGATCTCGACCACCAGCCCGCCCTCGGTGCCGCGCACGCGGCCGATCACCTGGCCGTTGCCGCTGATCGTCACGGTGCCGCTGCCGCTCAAGCTGCCGGGCTGCGTGCCGAAGTCGAGCTGGAAGAAGCCGTCGACCACGTAGTTCACGCCGCCGCGGCTGAACGCGAGCTGCGCGTACTCCTCGCGGATCAGCAGCGTCTGCACCGCGGGCTCCACGCCCTGCGTCACCGTGTGCATCAGTGCATTGCCGCCGGTGAAGGTCGACACCGACTGGGTCGCCACGTCGGTCACGGTCAGTCCGTTGGCCGGCAGGTAGCGCAGCTTCGTGGTCTCGGTCGTGCCGTTCAGGCTGCCGTCGAGCTCGACCTTCGCGTTGCCCTGCACGCGGTTCGTCTTCTCGTCACCGTTCATGTCGTCGGCCGTCACGCGGAAGTCGGTCACGGTCGACTGCGCCGAGCCGACACGGTGCGCCAGGTCCGCGAAGCTGTACGCGAGGCTGYTGCTGCCGGTGTACAGCGAGGTCGATTCGGTGCGGCAGGCATTGAACTGCGCGGCCAGCGTGTGGTTGCCGGTCGGCAGCGTCGTGCCCGGTGCGGGCGCGGCCCCGCCATCCAGCGTGATGCCTGCCGTGCCGCCGCCGCACACCGCGCTGACCGCCAGCACCTTGAAGCCGTCGTCGGCGAACTGCAGCGGTGCGCCGGCGGCTTCCATGCCTGGCAGCCACGCGGTCATCAGCGCGAGCAGCTTCGCCTGCTGGTCGTCGCTGGCCTGGTTGACCGTCAGCGTCGCGGCGGCGCTCGTCACGCTGCCCTTCGCATTCTTCACGACCACCTGGAACTGCGCGCCGTTGTCGGCCGCGGTCACCGCGGCCAGCGTCAGCACGTTGGCCGATGCGCCGGCGATGTCGGTGCCGTTGCGTTGCCACTGGTAGGCGAGCGGTGCGCTGCCCTTGGCCTCGACCGCGAAGACCGCCGAGCTGCCGACGTTGACGACGATGCCCTGCGGCTGCGTCGTGATCACCGGCGGCGATTGCGCCGGGATGACGGTGAGCTTCGCCGCGTCGGTCGTCAGCGTGCCGCCGGCGTTGCTCACGGTGACGCTGAACAGCGCGCCGTCGTCGCCCTCGACCGTCGTGAACGCGTAGCTGGGCGATGCCGCACCGGCGATCGCCTGGCCGTTGCGCTTCCATTGGTAGGTGAACGGCGCACTGCCGGTCACGCCCACCGTGAAGACGGCGGTCTCGCCGGCATTCACCGTCGCGTCGCGCGGTGCCCAGGCCAGCGTCGGCGGGATCGGCGTCGCGCTGACGGTGAGCTTGGCGGTCGTGGTCGTCACGCTGCCGGCGGCGTTGGTGGCCTTCAGGCTGTAGACGGCGCCGTTGTCAGCCAGCGTCACCTCCGGCAGCCACAGGAAGCTGCTGTCGCTGCCGGCAATCTCGACGCCGTTGCGCAGCCAGACATAGGTCATCGGCTGCGTGCCGTCGATGGTGGCGTAGAACATCACGGTCTCGCCGATCGCCACCGTCTGCGCGCGCGGGTTGCTCGTCACCTTCGGCGCGAGCTTGCTGCCGGTGGTCGCGGTTTCCAGCACCATGCATTCGGTCATCGCGCCGTTCTCGCTCCCCATCGTCACTTCGTGGATGGCGGTGACGAGCTTGTCGGTCGCGGCCCACACCGAGGTGGTCGAATCCTTGCGCACCTGCACGACGAAATGGCCGGTGGCGTCGGTGATCGCCGAGCTGCGCCCGGAGTAGTCGACGCCGCTGGTGCTGACCAGCACGTTCGCCGCCGGCTTGCCGTCGGCGGTCACCACGCAGCCTTCGAGGTCGACGGTCTCGGCGACCTGGTCGGCGTTCCAGTAGCTGAAGTGCGTGACGGTGCCTTCGTAGTACTGGTTCGCGCCGGTGCCGCTCAGCGTGGCCGTGCCTTCCTGCACCCAGCGCGCGCTGGCCTCGTCGAAATGCCACAGCGGCACGCTGGCCGGCGGGTTCGGCGAGCGGGTCGACAACGGGATGCGCACGGTGGCCTGGCTGCCGGGCTTCAGGTTCAGGCGCTTGCCGTCGGCATCGCGCAGGTCGACCTTGACCGCACCGAAGCTCTCGATCGCGCGCACGCTGCCGTTCTGCAGCGTCGTGTAGCCGCCGGGCATGCGCTCGGGGTCACGTGCCGGGTCGACCGGCGTGACGCTGACCGACACGGTGCCGGCCGCGGGCGCGCCGGTCTCGGCGTCGACCAGGCTGGCGGCCGGCAGCGCCACTTGCGCGGTGCCGGCGGCGTTGCCGATGACGGCGCTGGCCGCAGCGGAGAAGGTCTGCGGCGCGGCGAGCTTCAGCAGGCGCACGCGGATGTCGGCCGTGCTGCCGGTGGCGAGTTTGACGACGGCGACGTTCGCACCGTGTTGGGTGGCTTCGACCTTGACGGTCACGCGCTCGGCCGGCGCGACGCCGGTCAGCGTGAAGCTGCCGTCGTTCGCGGTCTTCGTGCTCGCGCTGCCGGCCGTGACGGTGGCGTTGGCGACGGCCTGGTCGCTGTCCATGTCGACGACGTGCCCGGTGACGCTGGCGGTGGCCGGTGGCGGGTTGTTGCCGCCATCGTTCGAATCGCCGCCGCCGCACGCGGCGAGGGCGAGGCTGGCGAGCAGGGCGGCCAGCCCGTGGGTGAATGATTTCATCATCGGTGTCCCTTGGTGAGGATTGAGGAGGGCTTCAGGAAGAGGGCTTCAGCGGTTGCCGGCGGCTCGCGGCGCCAGCCCCTTCAGGTGCAGGTACAGCGCCTGCGCATCGGTGTCGTTCAGCGCCTGCAGCGATTCGAACGGCATCACGCGGCTGATCGCACTGCCGTCGGGGCGCCGGCCGCTGCGCAGCATCCGGACGAACGCGCCCGCATCGGCGTAGTGCGCCATCGCACTGGCGTCGCCCGGTGTCAGGTTCGCGGCGGCCGGCCATTCGGGCGGCGCACCGGGAATGCGCCCGCCCGACAGGCCGGCGCCGTGGCAGCCGATGCAGGCGTTCGCGACGTAGGCACCGTGCGCGGCGGTCGGCGCCTCGGGCACCGGCTGCGACGGTGGCAGCGCGTGGTCGATGATCTCGGCCGCGTCGTGGATCACGCCGGCGGCATACAGCGCCTTCACCGGCAGCGGGAACTCGATCACCGCGGGACCACCGGTCGCGGCCGGCATCTGCCGCAGCCAGGCGATCAGCGCGCCGAGGTCGGCATCGGTCAGCCGGTTGTAGTCCTCGCTCGGCATCACGATCGCCGGGCGGCCGTCGGGCTTCACGCCGTGGCGCACGGTGCGCACCCAGTCGGCCACCGTGTAGCGCTCGACCGCGCTGCCCGGCGCCGGCGTGATGTTGGGCGCGCGCACCCGCATGCCCTTGCCGTCGTTGACGACGTCCTTGCCGCCACCGTCGACGCCATGGCATTCGGTGCAGCCGCGCGACAGGTACAGGTACTTGCCGCGCGCGAGCCCGGCGTCATCGCCCGGCAGCGCCACCGGGCCGACTTGCAACGCGACCTGCCGCTGCATCTTGCGTTCGCCCAGCTGCGCACCGAGCACCAGGGCCGCGGCACCGGTGGCGACCAGGCCGCACAGCGCGAAGGCGCCGCGTTTCAACCATGTGTTCATCGTGAGGACTCCGGGTCAAGCGGGTGTTGCAGTGAGGCTCGCAGTGTTCCGGGAGCCTCATGCCGTCACATCGCCCGAAGGAGCCACCGGCCGCGTCAGCGAGGAGCCACCCCTTTCGGGGGAGCTGCGACTGCAACCAGTTGCAACAGCCCGCCGCCGTGGTTGACGACCTGGTGCTCCGCACCCGTCGGCACGATCAGCGTGCACGGTGCCTGGAAGCGCTGCGGCCCGTCGGGCAGCTGCAGCTTGCCGCTGCCCTGCAGCACGAGGATCGCCAGCTCGCCGTCATGGCGGTGGCAGCCGGTGGCCGCGCCCGGTTCCAGCTGCTGCGTCCAGGCTTCGAACGCATGGATTCCCTGCGCCGCCCCGGCGACGCCGACACGCGGGTTCGGGCCGTCCGGCGGGTCGCGGGGCAGGGCGCTGTGGCTGATGACAAGCATGCCGCGATGCTGCGGGCCGGCGGCCCTGGCCCGCATCGGCCGAAGGAGCCATCGGCCGCCGGACGGCGGGCCATCCCCTCATTTGAGGAGGTCGCGCAGCGCGCCGTGCCGGCGGTGCGCCGTCAGAATCCCGCGATGTCGTCGACCGCCCTCTCCGGAGCCGCTCCCCATGCCTTCGCGCTGGCCAAGATCCAGCCGCCGCGCCCGCGCACCAGCCTGGTCGGGCGGCCGGTGCTGGAGCATGCGCTGGGCGTGGCACTGCAACAGCAGCGGCTGACCTTGCTGCTCGCACCGGCGGGTTACGGCAAGACCTCGGCGCTGGCGCGGCAGATCCGCCTGCTGCCGCCGGGCACCGCGCTCGCGTGGGTGACGGCCGACGAGGACGACCAGCTGCCGCGCTTCCTCGCGTGCCTGGGCAGCGCGCTGGAGCCGCACGACCTGCCGTGGCGCGTCGACCCCGATGCGCTCGCCACGCTGGCGCTCGGCGAGCGCGGGCTGCGCGCGGTGGCCGACGAGCTCGTCAATGCGCTGGCCGGCGCCGAGCGCGCGCGTGGCCTGCTGGTGCTCGACGACGTGCACCGCATCGCCGACCCGCAGGTGTTCGAGCTGCTGCAGTTGCTGATCGAGCGRCTGCCGCAGCCGTGGGGTGTCGTGATGGCGAGCCGGCTGGAGCCGCCGCTCGCGATGGGCCGCTGGCGCGCGGCCGGCGAGCTCAGCGAGTTCCGGCAGTATGAACTGCGCTTCAGCGAGAACGAGGTGGCCGACCTGCTGGCGAGCGCCGGGATGCCGGCCGAGGCGGGGGCCGCGCGCGAACTGCTGGAGCGCACCGACGGCTGGCCTGCCGGGCTGCGCCTGAACCTGACGGCGCGGCCGGGTGCGCCCGGTGCGCGCGCCGGCGCGTTGACGCAGCGCCACCTGTTCGACTACCTCGCCGCCGAGGTGCTCGACGAGATGCCCGACGAGCTGCGCAGCTTCCTGCTGTGCTGCGCGGTGCTGCCCGAGCTGACCGTGGCACGCTGCGCGCACGTGAGCGGCTCGCCGCATGCGGCGCGGCTGCTGGCCGAGGTGGAGCGGCGCGGCCTGTTCGTCAGCGTGCTCGATGCCGACGAGCTGACGCTGCGGCTGCACGACCTGTTCCGTGATTTCCTCGAAGACCGGCTGCAGCGCGAGCGCGCCGCCGACCTGCCGGCGCTGTTGCGCCGCGCGGCCGAGGGCGAGGACGACCTGCCGCGCGCCGTCGGCTACCTGGCGCGGGCGGGCGCGTGGGACGAGGCGGCCCAGGCCGTGGCCGGGCGGGGCGCCGAGCTGCTGGCGATCGGCGGTGCGCCGAGCCTGGCGCGCATGCTGGCGCTGTTTCCACCGGCGGAGTTCGACGGGCGGCCCGAGCTGCATTTCCTGCGCGGGCTCAGCTGCTTCCCGAGCTTCGCGTTCGACACGATGCTGGCCGCGATGCAGCAGGCCGAAGCCGGCTTCCGCGCGGCCGGCCGCGATGCGCAGGCGTGGCGCGCGCGGGCCTATGCCTGCCTCGCGATGCAGAACATGGCGCAGACCGAGGTGGCCGCGCGCGAGCTGCCGAAGCTGCTGGCGCTGCCGCTGGACGACGGCACGCGCGCCTTCGTGTGCTTCGGCTCGGCGTGGGCGGCCTATGCGCAGGCGCGCGCGGCCGACGTGGCGCCGTGGTTCGAGCAGATGCTGCAGGCGCTGGAGCGGGTGCCCGAGCCGGCGGTGTGGGATGCCTGCTTCTTCCACAGCCTGATGGTCGGCATGCCGGGCATGGACGTGCTGCTGGAGCGCTTCGGCCAGCGCGCGACGGTGTTGTTCGGCGACACGCCGACGCAGCTGCGCGCCGGCGTGCTGCATGCGCGCGCATGGCTCGCGTTCTCGGCTGGGCGGCTCGACGAGGCCGAGCACTGGCTGGCGCGCRCCGACGAGGACTGCCGCTGGCTCGGCCGGCCGCGCAGCGTGCTGACCGAGAACCACATGGCGCACACGCTGATCGATGCGGTGTGCGGGCGGCGCGAGGCGGCGTATGCGGCGGCGCTGGAGGGCCGGCACGACCTCGCCGAGCACGGTTCGGCGCCGAACCGGCTGACGCACGAGTACGAGCTGCTCTTCACGCACAGCCGCGCGGCGTGGATCCTGCAGGACGAGGCGAGCTTGCGCGAACTGGATGCGCGGCTCGCGCAGGTGCTGAATCCGTACGAGTGGGCAGCGGCGTCATTCGACCGCAGCTTCAGCCGCGCATTCGTCGCGATGGTGGATGGGCGGCTGGCCGATGCGCAGGCGCTGCTCGCGCCGCTGGCGCTCGATCAGGAGCCGTCGTGCTTCTTCCCGGCAGGGCAGGCGACGGTGCTGCTGGCGGATGTGCGGCTGCGGCTCGGCGTGGTCGACGAGGCCGCGGCCACGCTACGGCCCTGGATTGCGCGGGCGATGGAGGGCGGTTCGGTCGGCGGCGCGCTGCTGTGCGGCTGGCCGGTGCTGCAGCGGCTGCGCGACACGCGCTGGGGCGAGCGCCTGTCGGCGGACGAGAAGGGGGTGCTCGCGAAGCTGGCGGCGACGCTCGCGCCGCGCGAGGACCCGGCGGTGCGCGCCGCGCGGCCGGGGGGTGCGGCCGCGCGGGCGTCGCTGGACGACGATGTGCCCGCGCCGCGGACGCGTGCGGATTCGCTCGGTGGCCTGAGCGACCGCGAGCGCGAGGTGCTGGAACGCATGGCCGCCGGCGACGGCAACAAGCTGATCGCGCGCGAGCTCGACCTGAGCCCGCACACGGTGAAGCGGCACGTGGCGAACATCCTCGGCAAGCTGGGGGTGGATACGCGCGGGCAGGCGGCGGCGCGGTGGCGGGCTACCCCAGCAATCCCAGTTTCACGCACAGATCCCGCGTGATCCCCATGTGCCGGTCGAGCTCGTCGAGCAGCGGCTCGATCGGCGTTGTCGCGTCGTCCGCGGCCGCCTCCTGCAATCGCGTCGCGGTCTCGGCCACGCTGCGCAGCCCCAGGCTCAGCGCCGCGCCCTTCAGCGCATGCGCCTGGCTGCGGATGCTCTCGCGGTCGCGCCGGCCCTGCGTCTGCCGCAGCGCTTGCAGCGTGCCGCTGTGCAGGCTGAAGAAGCGGGCCAGCAGCTCCGCATACTTGGCCGGCGAGAGCGCGACGCTGACGTTGTCGACCGTCGCCTGGTCGAGCGGCGAGGCCGGTGCCGCTGCACTGCTGCCGTCGATCGCCGTGAAGACCGTCGAGGGGTGCTGGCCGTAGCGCCCCAGCACCTCGCGCAGCTGCGGCAGGTGCGCCGGCTTCGTCAGGAAACCGTTCATGCCGGCCTGGCGGGCTCGCTCCTGCGATTCCTGGAACGCGTCGGCCGTCAACGCGATGATCGGCAGCTCGCCCTTCGGCAGCGGCATCGCGCGGATCGCACGCGCTGCCGCGAAGCCGTCCATCAACGGCATGTGCAGGTCCATCAGCACGATGTCGAACTCCTGCGCCTGCACCGCCCGCACCGCCTGCTCGCCGTTCTCGGTGAACACCGCCTGGTGCCCCAGCTTGTCGAGCACCGCTTCCAGGTAGGCGCGGTTCACCGGATGGTCCTCAGCCACCAGCACGCGCATCGGCTGCGTCGCTGCGGCACCGTCCGACGTCGCGCCGGGTGTCGTGCCGCGCGGCGGCTCGATCGCCGGCAGCGGCAGCGTCACGACGAAGCGGCTGCCGACACCCGCCTGGCTGCTGGCCGCGATGTCGCCGCCCATCAGCCGCGCCAGGCTGCGCGAGATCTCCAGCCCCAGGCCGGCACCGCCATGCCGGCGCGAGGTGGTGTCGTCGCCCTGCGAAAAGCGTTGGAACAGGCGGGCGAGCATCGCGGCATCCATGCCGATGCCGGTGTCGACCACGCTGAACAGCAGCGCACCATCGGCATGCCGCGTCACCGCCAGGCTCACCATGCCGGCGTTCGAGAACTTCAGCGCGTTGCTCAGCAGGTTGAACAGGATCTGCTTCAGCCGCGTCGCGTCGGCGCTGACCCAGGGCGGTACGTCGGGCGCGATGCTCACCTGCAGCTGCAGGCCCTTCGCATGCGCCTGCACGCGCATCAGCGCATCCACCTGGCCGAGCATCGCCACCAGGTCCAGCGGCTGCGGCACCACCTGCAGGTTGCCGGACTCGAGCTTCGAGATGTCGAGGATGTCGTTCAGGATCGCGAGCAGGTGGTTCGCCGAATCCTTCGCGGTGCTCAGGAAGCCGGCCTGCTGGCCCGACAGCGGCGTGTCCTGCAGCAGCGACATCATCCCCAGCATGCCGTGGAACGGCGTGCGGATCTCGTGGCTCATGTTGGCGAGGAACACGCTCTTCGCACGGCTGGCCGATTCGGCCTCGGTGCGCGCCACCGCCAGGTTGTCGGCCAGCGCCTGCAGGCGGGTGCCGCGCTCGGACAGCCCGCGGAACTGCCGCAGCACGACCAGCGCGAAGGCGATCAGCAGCACGCACTGGAACAGCGTCAGCCCGAGGCTGAGCTGCGATTGCGTGCGCACCGCGGCGTTGCGCTGCGAGACACGTTCATAGAGCAGGTGCGAGGCGCCGAGCGACAGGTCGTGCAGCGGCACGCTCAGCCCGTCCAGCCGCACCAGCAGCTGGCGCAGCGCGGCCGCGTCGAGCGCGGCCACCGGCTTCTCGCCGAGGTAGCGGTCGGCCTCGGCGACGAAGGCGCGCACCTGCAGCATCGCCTGCGTGTAGATGCCGTGGTCCGGCATGATGCGCGCCGCGCGTTCATGGTCGACCAGGCCGATGCGGCTCACGAAGATGTCGTAGCGGTTCTGCAAGGCCTCCGATGCCGCGGCGCGCGATTGCTCGAGCGACAGGTCGGCCAGCGCGATGTGCATCTGGTTGCGCAGCCGCAGGTGCTCGGTCTCCAGCTGGAAGAAGCTCCAGCCGAGCGCGTCGTTCTGGTAGTGCACGCTGCTGTCGAGCAGGTCGTACTGGCGCCATTGCACGTACACGGCGGCCAGCAGCGCGAGCACCAGCGTGGTGGCCAGCATCGCGAGCCAGGCGCGGCGGGGCGCGGTCACCGGCAAGGGGTCTGGAACGGCGGCCCCGGTCATCGGATCTCGAGCAGCCGCAGCTGCCAGACCGCGCGGCCGTAGTGCACCGCGGTGCGCAGCTCGGGCTGGTCGTCGAACGGATAGATGATGACCAGCGGCCCCTTGTCGCGCACCGGCATCGGCTTGTCGTCGAGCAGCCAGGCCACCATCRCGGCGCTGGCGGCGGCATCCTCGATCGGGATGTCGACCTTGTAGTCGTTCAGCGCGACCGCCCGCACCACCTGGCCCTGCGCACCGGCAGCGGCCAGCAGATCGCGCAGCCGCACGCCGGTGAACTTGCGCGGCTTCGAATACCACGGGGTGCGCGTCGAGAAGCTCTGCTGCGGCAGCTTCTGCAGCGCCGCCAGGTCGAACGACAGGCCGTCAGGCCCGTTGCGCTGCTGGATGCTGCCGGCGATGGTCAGCAGCGGCCTGCCCTCGGGCGGCGCGTCGGCCGCGCCTGCGGCACCCGCCGTCAACAGGCCGGCCGCGGCGAACAGCGCGCAGGCCCAGCGTTTCCCCCCATGTCCCGATCGTCCCATCTGACGGATTTTGCATTGGTTTCACGTCGCGACGCAGCGTGACGCGCCGGCATACTCCAAGCCGATGACATCGACATCCGTGACCCGCCTGTTGTTC
>NZ_JBFUCB010000108.1:0-13350 GCF_056405435.1 Rhizobacter sp. P1_G5
CGGTGATGGTCGACAACCCCGGCTACCACCTGCTGTTCGACCGGCTGCGGCAGATGGGCGTGCGCATCCTGCCGATCGCGCGGCGCCACGACGGCCCCGACCTGGCGCAGATCGAGGCCGCCTGCACCGCGCACCGGCCGCGCATGTTCTTCGTTCAGAGCGTGCTGCACAACCCGACCGGCTGGAGCAGCAGCGCGGCCAACCTGCACCGCATCCTCGGGCTGGCCGACCGGCACGGCTTCCTGCTGGCCGAGGACGACGTGCAGAGCCACTTCCACCCCGGCCACCCGACGCGCCTCGCGCAGCTGTCGGAGCTGCGCAACGTCATCTACTACTCCAGCTTCTGCAAGGCGCTGAGCCCGGCGCTGCGCCTGGGCTACATCGCGGCCGAGCCGCAGTGGCTGAAGCCGCTGCTGCGCGAGAAGATCCTCTCGGTGCTGACCACCGCCTCGCTGAACGAGCACGTGCTGCTCGAGCTGCTGTCGACCGGGCGCTTCCGCAAGCACGTCGACCGGCTGCAGCAGAAGCTCGGCACCGCGCGCGGCCTGGCGACCCGCCAGCTGAGGCAGGCCGGCGTGCTGCTCGACCACCCCGGCGAGGGCGGCCTGTTCCTGTGGGGCACGGTGCCGCACGGCATCGACATCGACGAACTGGTGAAGGATGCCTACCGCAACGGCATCCTGCTGGTGCGCGGCGCCACCTTCATGGCCGACAACGCCGGCGACCCGCACCTGCGCTTCAACGTGGTGTTCAGCCAGCACGTGCGGCTGGCCGAGTACCTGACGCAGCGGCTGTCGGCGGCATCGGCCGCGAGCCGCGTGCTGGCCCGTGCGGCTGCCCGCTGAACGCCCTTCGAAGGCGCGCACCGATAATCGGGCGCATGACCCAAGCGCCCCCGCCCTCGCTCTCCGCCGCATTCAGCCAGCTGCCGCTCTCCGCCGCGACCCTCGAGAACCTGTCCCGCCTCGGCTACGAGACGATGACGCCGATCCAGGCCGCCAGCCTGCCGATCGCGCTGTCCGGCCACGACCTGATCGCGCAGGCCA
Organism: Rhizobacter sp. P1_G5; assembly: GCF_056405435.1. NCBI lineage: Bacteria > Pseudomonadati > Pseudomonadota > Betaproteobacteria > Burkholderiales > Sphaerotilaceae > Rhizobacter > Rhizobacter sp. P1_G5. Next base: position 1,047 of record NZ_JBFUCB010000108.1, read on the forward strand.
AGACCGGCAGCGGCAAGACCGCCGCGTTCGCGCTCGCGCTGCTGGCGCGCCTCGACGTGAAGCGCTTCGAGGTGCAGGCGCTGGTGCTGTGCCCGACGCGCGAGCTGGCCGACCAGGTCACGCAGGAGATCCGGCGCCTCGCGCGCGCCGAGGACAACGTGAAGACGCTGACGCTGTGCGGCGGCGCGACGATGCGCCCGCAGATCGCGAGCCTGGAGCACGGTGCGCACATCGTCGTCGGCACGCCCGGGCGCATCCTCGACCACCTGGAGCGCGAGACGCTGTCGCTCGCCGCGCTGAACACGCTGGTGCTCGACGAGGCCGACCGCATGCTCGACATGGGCTTCTTCGACGACATCGTCGCGGTGGCCAAGCGCTGCCCGAAGCAGCGCCAGACGCTGCTGTTCTCGGCCACCTACCCGGACGGCATCGCCAAGCTGAGCCAGCAGTTCCTGCGCGAGCCGCGCGAGGTGAAGCTCGGCGAGCAGCACGCGGCCGCGAAGATCCGCCAGCGCTTCTACGAAGTGCGCGACGACGAGCGGCTGCATGCCGTCGGCCTGCTGCTGAACCACTTCCGCCCGGCCAGCACGATCGCGTTCTGCAACACCAAGCAGCAGTGCCGCGACCTGGTCGAGGTGCTGCAGGCGCAGGGCGTGCAGGCGCTCGCGCTGCACGGCGASCTGGAGCAGCGCGASCGCGACCAGGTGCTGGTGCAGTTCGCCAACCGCAGCTGCCCGGTGCTGGTGGCCACCGACGTGGCGGCACRCGGCCTCGACATCGCGCAGCTGGAGGCGGTGATCAATGTCGACATCACGCCCGACCCCGAGGTGCACACGCACCGCATCGGCCGCACCGGCCGCGGCGATGAAGAGGGCTGGGCCTTCAGCCTGGCGAGCATGGACGAGATGGGCCGCGTCGGCCAGATCGAGCAGGTGCAGGGGCGCGAGTCGCAATGGCACAAGCTCGCCGAGCTGACGCCGAGCGGCGGCGGGCCGCTGACCGCGGCGATGCGCACGCTGCAGATCCTCGGCGGGCGCAAGGACAAGATCCGCCCCGGCGACGTGCTGGGCGCGTTGACCGGCGAGGCCGGCTTCACCGCGGCGCAGGTCGGCAAGATCCAGGTCGGCGAGTTCTCGACCTACGTGGCCGTCGATCGCGCGATCGCGAAGCAGGCGCTGCAGCGGCTGAACAGCGGCAAGCTGAAGGGCCGCAAGGTGAAGGTGAGGTTCCTGGACGAGGCATCGGCCGAATGAGCGGCGGTGAAGCCGGCAGCGCCGCGCCCTTCGAAGCCGTCGTCGAGCCAGGCGGTTTCCGCTTCGCGGCGCCTGCGAAGCAAGGCTTGGTGAAGTCGGCGCAGCTCGCCGGGCTGCGGCTGCCGAGCTCGTGCCGCAACGGCACCTGCCGTGCCTGCATCTGCAAGCTCGTCAGCGGCCGCATCGAGTACCCGATCGAGTGGCCGGGCCTGAGCGCCGAGGAGAAGGCCGAAGGATTCATCCTGCCGTGCGTGGCCCAGCCGCGCAGCGATCTCGTGATCGATGCGCCCGCCGCGCGGCCGCTGACGTCATGAGCGCCCGCCCCCATCCGCCGCGCACGATGCAACTGGTCGCGCTGTTCGAGGCGATCAAGGGCCTGGCCGTGCTGGCCGGCGGCTTCGGGCTGCTGTCGCTGCTGCACCGCGACGTGCGGCACCTGGCCGAGGCGCTGGTCGCCGGGTTGCACCTCGACCCGGACCGGCACTTCCCGCACATCTTCCTGGAAGCCAGTTCGCAACTCACCGATGCACGGCTGTGGCTGCTGGCCGGCCTGGCGGCGCTGTACGCGAGCGTACGGCYGGCCGAAGCGTATGGCCTGTGGCGCGGCTACCGCTGGGGTGCCTGGCTGGGCGCCGCGGGTGGTGCGATCTACGTGCCGGTGGAGCTCTACGAGTTGCTGCAGCATGTGAGCGCGCTGCGCGTCGCGACGCTGCTGCTGAATGTTGCGGTCGTGGTCTACCTGCTGTGGATGCTGGAGCGGCAACGGCGCGCGGAAACGGTCATCAACGTCGGATAGCGGCGCTGCGGCCCCCAAGCCGAACAGACAGATACCCGCCCTTTACCTCGCAGCAACGCGGGCGCGTCAACATCGAGGCGACGGCACCCGTTGTCATGGCAAGGCCGCTGTACGGCCTGCAGGAGACCCCCGATGAAACGCTTTCTGAACCGCCGCATGTTGGGCCTGGTCGGCATCGTTGCCGTGACGCAATTGCTGAGCGCCTGCATCGTCGTGCCACCCCGTGGCTACCGCCAGCGCACCGTGATCGTCGAACCGGCGCCGTACTACGGCCCGGGCCCCGGCCGCGACTGGCGTGACCACGACCGGCGCGACTGGGACGGCCACCGCTGATTCGGGGCTGATATCGTGGCCGCTCCCTGTTCTCACGGAGTCGGCCCATGTTTCTCTCGCGTTCCGTTCCGCGCGCGCTCTGCGCCGCACTGGCTTTCATCGCGACGCCGTGGGCCGGGGCCGCGCCACCGACCGTCGCCGAGGTGATCGAACGCTCGGCCGCCAGCGACTGGCGCCCGCTGGCGCCGGCCGACACCGTCGTGATGGAGCTCGCCGATCCGCGCAGCGGGCCGATCGTCATCGAACTCGCCCCGCGCTTCGCGCCGCGGCACGTCGAGAACATCCGCACGCTGGCCCACGAGGGCTTCTTCGACGGCCTCGCGGTCGTGCGCGTGCAGGACAACTACGTCGCGCAATGGGGCGACCCGGATGCCGAATCGGCCGACAAGGCCCGGCCGCTGGGCAGCGCGCATCGCAAGCTGCCGGCCGAGTTCTCGGTGCCGCTGAAGGGCCTGCCGCTCACCCGGCTTCCCGACCTCGACGGCTGGGCCCCGGTGACCGGCTTCGTCGACGGCATGCCGGTGGCGGCCGATCCGCGCAGCGGCCGGGCCTGGCTGACGCACTGCTACGGCATGGTCGGCGCGGGCCGCGACATGGCGGTCGACAGCAGCAACGGCAGCGAGCTGTACGCGGTGATCGGCCAGGCGCCGCGCGGGCTGGACCTCAACATCACGCTGGTCGGGCGGGTGCTGCAGGGGATCCAGGAACTGGCCTCGCTGCGGCGCGGCACCGCGGAGATGGGCTTCTACGCGCAGCCCGACCAGCGTGGCGGCATCCGCCGCGTGCGGCTGCTGGCCGACATGCCCGATGCCGAACGGCCGGCGCTCGAGGTGATGCGCACCGGCACCGCGACCTGGCGTGCCCTGCTCGAGGCCCGGCGCGTGCGGCGCGAGGAGTGGTTCGTGCACAGCCCGCGGCACATCAATGTCTGCAATGCGACAGTGCCGGTGCGGGTGAAGAAAACTTCTGGGTAGTCGGGCCGCGCAATGGGGTAGGCCATGAACCCGATGGAACTGTTTGTCCTGCGGCGTGACACAGGCTGCAATTCATCATCGGGCGAGAAATGTCATGCTCCTCTTCAGGAAGATCCGGGAGTTCGTGTCTCCCACAACGCAAAGAAACGCACAGCCAGAGCGTGAGACAAGAACATCGTTGAAGTTCCAACGAAGCCGTTCGACTGAGCATCTGGAAGCACTTCTGCCTGAATCGACGCAACCCGGGAAAGCCGCGAGACGGTGGTCGCTACCGATCCTGAAGCCTCGAGAAACAGCCACCGAGAAGGAAATACGCCGCACTCGCAAGAACATGCAATCTGTCGCTGCGACCCTCAATGTGTTTTCCCCCGACCAGCGGCCCTTGATGTTGGATCTGGCCGGTCAACTGGCCAAATACAAGGACATGGTCCCGACCACGTCGGTGGTCATCTCTGATGATGAGCAAAGTTTCTGCGCCATCCGATTCGAACTGCAGGCGCACAGCGGCGGCAACATCGTGGTCGTGGAACAGACCGTACGGCATCGCGACATGATCGACATCAGGCGGGAGCCTGCTCTCACCTTTTCACCACAGCAGCTCAAACAAGGCAAAGCTCAGTTGGAGACCGCGTGCACTTGGCTAGCCTTCGATGCCGCTGATTTTCACAATGAGCGACCGATCTTCCGGCCTCTCGTCACGGACGCAAGCTCAGACGCTTTCTCAGATTGAGACCGTCGCCCCCGGTTGCCGCACCGACTCGGGGCCCTCTTCACCATCCTCCGCCTCCTCCCCCAGGAACCCCCCGCTCTGATGCGCCCACAGGCGCGCATACAACCCGCCCTGCGCCAGCAGGCTGCGGTGGTCGCCCTCCTCGACGATGCGCCCCTTGTCGAGCACGATCAGCCGGTCCATCGCCGCGATGGTCGACAGCCGGTGCGCGATCGCGACCACCGTCTTGCCTTCCATCAGCCGGTACAGGCTGGCCTGGATCGCCGCCTCGACCTCGGAGTCGAGCGCGCTGGTGGCCTCATCGAGCAACAGGACCGGCGCGTCCTTCAGCATCACGCGGGCGATCGCGATGCGCTGGCGCTGGCCGCCGGAGAGCTTCACGCCGCGCTCGCCGACATGCGCGTCGTAGGCCTGGCGCCCCTTCGGGTCGGTCAGCCCCTGGATGAACTCATGCGCCTCGGCGCGCCTGGCCGCGGCGGTCATCTGCAGATCGTCGGCATCGGGCCGGCCGTAGAGGATGTTGTCGCGCACCGAGCGGTGCAGCAGCGAGGTGTCYTGCGTCACCATGCCGATCTGCGCACGCAGGCTGTCCTGCGTCACGSYGGCGATGTCCTGCCCGTCGATCAGCACGCGGCCCGATTCGACGTCGTAGAAGCGCAGCAGCAGGTTCACGATCGTCGACTTGCCGGCGCCCGAGCGCCCGACCAGCCCGATCTTCTCGCCCGGGCGGATGTGCAGCGACAGGCCGTCGATCACCGGCTTGCTGCCGCCGTATGCGAAACCGACCTGCTCGAAGCGGATCTCGCCGCGCGTCACCGACAGCGTGCGCGCATCGGGCCGGTCGACCACCGCCTGCGGGCGCGACAAGGTGTTGATGCCGTCGTGCACCGTGCCGATGTGCTCGAACAGCGACGCCATCTCCCACATGATCCAGTGCGAGATGCCGTTCAGGCGCAGCGCCATCGCGGTGGCCGCCGCGACCGCGCCGATGCCGAGTTCGCCCTGCACCCACAGCCACAGCGTGGCGCCGGTGGTCGACATGATCAGCCCGATGCTCAGGCTGTGGTTCACGATCTCGAAGCCGCTCACCAGCCGCATCTGCGCATAGGCGGTCTGCATGAACTCCTGCATCGCCGAGCGCGCGAAGCCGGCCTCGCGCTGCGCGTGCGAGAACAGCTTGACGGTGGCAATGTTGGTGTAGGCGTCGGTGATGCGGCCGGTCATCAGCGAACGCGCATCGGCCTGCGCCTGCCCGATCTTGCCCAGCCGCGGCACGAAGTAACGCAGCGCCGCGATGTACAGGCCCAGCCAGCCGAGGAAGGGCAGCAGCAGGCGCRCGTCGAAGGTGCCGACCACCGCGGCCATCGTCGTGAAGTAGATGATGACGAAGACGAGCACGTCGGTGAGGATCATCACCGTGTCGCGCACCGCGAGCGAGGTCTGCATGACCTTGGCCGCGACGCGGCCGGCGAACTCGTCCTGGTAGAAGTTCATGCTCTGCGCGAGCATCAGCCGGTGGAAGTTCCAGCGCAGGCGCATCGGGAAGTTGCCGGCCAGCGCCTGGTGCTTGAAGAGCGTCTGGAACGCCGCGGCGATCGGGCTGACCAGCAGGATCGCCGCCAACAGCAGCAGCGTGAGGCTGTGCGTGGGCCACAGCTCGGCGGGCTTGGTTGCGCCGAGCCAGTCGACGACGCGGCTCATCATGCTGAACAGCATCGCCTCGAACACGCCGAACGCGGCGGTCAGCAGCATCATGCCGAGCACGAAGCGGCGCGAGCCCAGCGTGCACGCCCAGACGAAGGCAAAGAAGCCGCGCGGCGGCGGCACCGGCACGGCATCGGGATACGGGTGCAGCAGGTTCTCGAAGTAGCGGAACACGCGAGGGATCTCCACGGGTGGGGCGGGAACGCGAAACAGGGTGGCATGGTGGCGCCGAGGGCGGGAGCTTATCCGCTCGCTGCTGCCATCGACTGACAAGCGTTGCTTTCCTTACCCTTTTCGAACGATGGGCGCGCGCGGAGCACGGCACAATCCCATCCCATCAAGGCGACAAACCGACCGCACCACTGGGCGGAATCCGGAACCCGTACCCGGCGCCAAGACTCCGTCTCGTTCGACTCCGAGCGATGTTCGGTAGCTACAAGGGCCACCCTGCGGTGGCCCTTTTGCTTTTCGGGGTTCGTGTGGAACCGGCGGAGCGTCACGGTGACTCAGTGCTCGTTGTTCATTTCCGAACATCTTGCTCCACGGAGTTGTCGTGATTCCTCGACCCAAGCTAGACCTTTCCAACCCAGGCATCCACCCAGTTGCTCCCGACACAACGGCCAACGCGGATGAACAACCCCGCCCGCCATCAATCCGGGAGCGCATGGATGAAAACATCGACCACGCGAACAGGCTTCTCGAACTGCTCAAAAGTCTCGAGCCGCCGCAAGAAGATCCTTTCATCACAACGACATCCGAGGGGCGCGACGGAGGCGCTCCGTTGAAACGCTTCAATGCCGTGCCAGCCTTGCCGACTGCTTCGTCGATCGACCTCAAGGAACGGGGGAAAAAAGCGCTCGCTTCACGAACCGACAGCCATATCCACAGCCCACGGACGAAGCTCTCGTCACTTGGCTCGGCCAGATCGGACACCCGCGACGGGAAGCGTACGGCCACATCCAGTTCACCGAGGCGATCGACGATCGTTGACGAGAAGCCAAAAGTGACCCGCTTTCACCAAGGCAGTTTGCGCTCTACACCACCGCGCAACATTGACGATGACAGGCCGGAACGCAAGGTGAAGTTTGAAGAAAAGTCGAAGCCGCTGCTGCAGCGACGTCATGCGCACACGACACTTCACAAGTTTGCTGCCCGTACTGAGTCCTCCGTGAGTTCGCCAACGGCCTCGCCTCGCAAGCCTTCTCGCCTCGGGCGGCTTCTCTCTCGGCCCCACGAGGGAAAACCTCCAAACTCATCACACCAGCCCGTCGATCAGAAAAAGACCGCCAGGCGCGCATCCCTTCCAGACCGGTCGCGCACCGAGGGCAAGCAGACGCTTCAAGATGGTTTCGTCAAGCGCATCAACAAGAGCCTGTCGCCACGCAAACATGGGGACGTGGATGGTACCGAATTGCAACCCAAGTCGCCCGCGCGGCCTGAAGAGACGATCCGGCTGTTGAAGGCGGAGACTCGTTCCTGGAAGGACGCTCACGATCAATTGCTGGGCGAGAACGATCAGTTGAAGCAACGCGTCCGCCAATTGACACAGCAAATTGAAATGCTCCTCGCGGAGAAGAGCGAAAAGCAATAGACCTCGCTGATGCCGGAACCGATCCTTCATTCGAACCCACTCACGGGCTCCGATCCTTATCCTGTGCAGGAGTGCATCGATGAAGCCGTATGGAACGTCTGCCGCAGAGCTCTCTCGCATGACAGATCAATCTGACGCCCCCAGCGAGGTCAGCCCGAAAACACCGGAAATTTTGGCCACTGTAGAGCGAGGGCGCTCCGCCGCCCACGTCTCATTGAGTCCAATCACGGACGCCAGCACCGCAGACGATCTGCATCGTCCGATCACGAAAGTCGGGAAGCGACCGAAGTCCAATCCGCCAGCGACGCGCGCCACGCTCGGAGATCCTCAAAACTCGGACAAGTCACCCAACGCTGGAGTGATCCGGCGGCACAAGTTCGGCCAGGCCAAACGTACGAATTCCAGAGATTTGCGGGTACAGGCATCCAAGGCAATCAGCCGCCGGACGATTCACCTGCCACAGACGACGCCCATACCGGATGAGCCACCATTGGGTTCACCCTTGCGTGGTCGGTATTTCGCCGAGTTGTTGAACCTTGATCCCGGTACGATCGCTGACTTGACGGCGCAAAAGGAGAGTCGCCCGCAGCCCGAGGGCCTGGAAAGGTCTCGATCTCCGCAACTCTTCCCAGCGCTGACAGACCGTCGGAGACCTGTCACCGATCTCCAATCGGTTCCGAACACACCCCCTAAAGTGCCTCTCGCGGCGAGGAGACAACCCACGGCGCATGCGCGTTCGACCTCTGTACCAAGCACGCGCACACCCCTGCCGCCATTCGAGCCGATGGTGATCAAGATGTCGCCCTCCGACCCACCCCATCCGGCATCTCGCCGGGCGGCGCTGCTGCTTGCGCCCGATCGCGCCACGCCCCAACAACGACAACGTGCATCTGGATCGAAGAGAGAAGCGACCACATCGGGCCCCGAGACGCAACAAGCCAACATCGAGCGAATCGTCACCCAGTGGAAGACCTCGCGTCAGGCGATATCACCCGACTCTTCCAAGGACAGTGAACTGACCACCGATCACTGAACAAAAATCCAGGAAACGCGGGACCGGCACGCTGCCGGTCGCCGCCTGGGATCAGCCCTTCGCCGGCGCCACGCTCAGCTGGTTGTCGACGCTGACCACCCCCTTCACGTTCGACGCCAGCTGAGTCGCGCGCTCGCGCGCCGCCTCGCTCGGCGCCGTGCCGCGCAGCGCGACGCGCCCGTTGTCGGTGTCGACGTTGATCTTCAGCGCGCTCAGGCTCGAGTCCTTCGCCAGCTCGGCGTTCACGGTCGTCGTGATCACCGCGTCGGCGACCTTGTCGCCCGCCTTGTCGGTCGCCGACTTGGCGTCCTGTGCGAGGTCACGGCCGGCCTGCTTGGCCTGGTCCATGCCGCGCGATGCATCGGCCTGCATGTCGCGGCCCTTCTGCTCGGCCTGCGCGATGACGCTGTCGTTCGTGTTCGCCGCGGTCGATTCCGCTGCCTCGCGCTTGCCGCAACCGGTGAGGGCCACGCCCGCGAGCAGGACTGCAGCGGCCGTCGTCGTCAGAGTGTGCTTGTTCATGGTTCTCTCCTGTCATGCGCCCGAGGGCGATCTGGTTGAGCGAGTTGCAGCGGCACCGATGCCACCGCAGCCTTGTCCTGAGACGGCACAACCTTAGGCGCAACACGGTGCGAGCGCCGTCAGTCGGAGGCGTCGATGCCTGTCGGACGACGCCCACACGTCGCGCATCGCGGCGCCGTCCGACACCACCTTGCTCCGACTGCCTACAAGCCTCTTCCGCCATCGGTCGGACAGTGCTGCTCCATGAAGACCTTCACCGCTTCGCTGACCCTCCTCGCGCTGGTCGCCTGCGGCGGCCCCGCCACGCTGCAGGTCGCCGACGGCACCGGCCCGAACCCGAAGCTKCCGCCGCYGGACAAGAGCCTGATCCCCCTCGTCAACATCGCGCCGGCCACCGGCTGGCCGAGCGGCGTGAAGCCGACCGCGGTCGCGGGCACCGAAGTGCAGGCCTTCGCGAGCGGCCTCGAGCACCCGCGCTGGCTCAGCGTGCTGCCCAACGGCGACGTGCTGGTCGCYGAAASCAAYGCGCCCCCGAAGCCSGAMGAYGGCAAGGGCATCCGCGGCTGGTTCATGAAGATGACGATGAAGAAGGCCGGTGCCGGCGTGCCCAGCGCGAACCGCATCACGCTGCTGCGCGATGCCGATGGCGACGGCATCGCCGAGACGCGCAGCGTGCTGCTCTCGAACCTGCAGTCGCCGTTCGGCATGGCGCTGGTCGGCAACAGCTTGTACGTGGCCAACACCGATGCCGTCGTCCGCTTCGACTACACGCCCGGCGCGACGAGCCTGCCGGGCAGCGGCACCAAGGTGGTCGACCTGCCCGGCGGCACGCTCAACCACCACTGGACCAAGAACCTGATCGCGAGTGCCGACGGCAGCAAGCTCTACGTGACGGTCGGCTCCAACAGCAACGTCGGCGAGAACGGCCTCGCCGCCGAGGAAGGCCGCGCGGCGATCTGGGAGGTCGACGCGAAGACCGGCGCGCACCGCGTGTTCGCCTCCGGCCTGCGCAACCCGAACGGCCTCGCCTTCGAGCCGCAGACGGGTGCGCTGTGGACCGTCGTCAACGAGCGCGACGAGATCGGCAGCGACCTGGTGCCCGACTACCTCACCTCGGTGAAGGATGGCGCCTTCTACGGCTGGCCGTTCAGCTACTACGGCGCGCACGTCGACGAGCGGGTCAAGCCGCCGCAGCCCGACATGGTGGCGCGCGCGATCGCACCCGATTACGCGCTCGGCCCGCACACCGCCTCGCTCGGCCTCGCGGCCGCCCGCGGCAATGCGCTGCCGACCGCCTTCGCCGACGGCATGTTCATCGGCCAGCACGGCTCGTGGAACCGCAAGCCGCACAGCGGCTACAAGGTGATCTTCGTGCCGTTCGCGCAAGGCCGGCCCTCCGGGCCGCCGGTCGATGTGCTGACCGGCTTTCTGTCGTCCGAAGGCCATGCGCAGGGCCGCCCGGTCGGCGTCGCGCTCGACAAGCAGGGCGCGCTACTGGTGGCCGACGACGTCGGCAACGTGATCTGGCGGGTGCGGCCGGTGGCAACACGCTGACACGATGAACCGGCGCGCGGCGTGAATTGCTGACGCGCTACGGTCCCCACCGGCCGGGGACAATCCGCGGATGCACCGCTCCGCCCTGCTGACCCTCGCCCTGGCACTGGCCGCCCAGGTCCTCTCGCACGACGCCAACGCTGCCGACGCCACCGCGAGCCCGCAGACCGCCGTGCAGGCCTTCTACGAGTTGCGCATCGCGCAACTGCCGAACGGCGGCGCGCCCGACGGGCCTGCCCTGAAGCTGATCGCCAGCCTGCTGACGCCGCGCCTGCAGTGCCTGCTGCAGACGGCGCACCGCTACGACGAGGCCTTCCTCGCGACGCAACCGGGCGACAAGCCGCCGTTCGTCGAGGGCGACCTCTACTCCAGCCTGTTCGAGGGCCCGAGCCGCGTGAAGGCCCAGCCGGCGCGGCTGGCCCGCGACATCGCCTGGGTGCCGGTGCGCATGTTCTTCGACGCCGGCGGCAAGAACGATGCGACCGGCTGGACCGACACCGTCGTGCTGAACCGCGTCGACGGCCGCTGGCTGATCGCCGACGTGAACTACGGCGGCAATTTCGCGTTCGGCAACAGCGGCCGGCTCAGCGGCGTGCTCACCGACCAGCTGGAGCGCCCCGATCCGGCGCTGAAGTGGACCGGCCGTGAACTGCGCAGCTGTCCCTGAAGTTGCCAATGAAACAACGGGCCGCGCGCGGCGTGGCACCATGCGCGCCGGACCACCGTCCTCAAACCTCAAAGACAACCCCACGGAGAACCCCGATGAAAGCCACCTTCACCCTCGCCCTGGCCGCCCTGACGCTGGTCGCCGCCCCCGCCTTCGCCGCCGGCAAGTCCTGCGACGAACTGAAGACCGAGATCGCCGCCAAGCTCGACGCCAAGCAGGTCACCGGCTACGTGCTGGAGATCGTCGACGCCGACAAGGTGGGCGACGCCAAGGTCGTCGGCAGCTGCGAAAGCGGCGCGAAGAAGATCACCTACGGCCGCAAATAAGGCGACCGGCCAGCCCGCCGGCTCAGACCGCGCAGCGCCAGTCGGCGCGTGGCGCGGTCGCAGCGATCAGCTCGGCATTCGGCTGGTCGGTGCCGGCCTCCCAAGCGCGGGCTTCGGACTCGCTGCGGCCGAAGCGCATGTGGCGCTCGACGAGCCGGCGCCGCCGCAGCGCGTCGTCCACGTCGACGTACCAGGCTTCGTCGAGCAGCGGCTTCACGCCGGCCCAGCCATCGCGCTCCAGCAGCAGGTAGTTGCCTTCGGTGATCACCAGCGGCACCTCGGCCGGGATCGGGATGGCCGAGGCGATCGGCTCCTCGATCTCGCGGCGGAATTCCGGCGCGTAGACGATGCCGCCTCCGGCCTGCTGGCCGCGCACCCGCTGCAGCAGGGCCACATAGCCGCCGGCATCGAAGGTGTCCGGCGCCCCCTTGCGGCCGGCGCGGCCGAGCCGGGCCAGTTCGACGTTCGCGAGGTGGAAGCCGTCCATCGGCAGCAGCACCGCGGCGCCGTCCAGCGCGTCGACCAGTTGCTGCGCGACGGTCGACTTGCCGGCGCCCGGCGGGCCGACCAGCCCGAGAATGCGGCGGCCGCCGCGTGAGATCAATGCCCGTGCGCGGGCCAATGCCTGTTCGTTCATGCCCGCCAGTGTTGCACCGATGAACCCCGCTTTCCTGTACCTCGACGATTCGATGCTGGTGGTCGACAAGCCGAGCGGCCTGCTGGCCGTGCCCGGCCGCGGCGAGGCCGGGCTCGACAACCAGGCCTCGCGCGTGCAGGCCGCGGTGGCCGATGCGCTGGTGGTGCACCGGCTCGACATGTCG
>NZ_JBFUCB010000109.1:0-13219 GCF_056405435.1 Rhizobacter sp. P1_G5
TTCGGGCAGGTTGTGGCGCAGCTTGTCGGGCAGCGCCGCGGCGTCCACCGCCTGCACCTTGGGCAGCCAGTGCTGCTCGAAGTCGTTCATCGCGGCGCGCAGGAAGCCTTCGTTGCCCTGCCAGCCGAGCAGCGCCAGCCGGCGCTCCATCTCGCCCTTGCCCGACTGGGCCAGGTGCTGGAACAGCAGCCGCTTGCGCAGCACGGTGTAGGTGGTCTCGGCCAGCGTGTGGCGCTCGCGGGCACCGAGCGCACGGTGTTCCTTGAAGAAGGCCGACACGACGCTGTCGGCGGGGGTGTCGAATCGCAGCACGCGGTGCAACAGTTCAGTGGCGAGTTCGAGCAGGGCGTTGGGATGCATCCCGCGATTATCCTTGCCCCCATGACCGAACCCGATCTGCCGCCGCTGCCGTCCCTCGAGAAGGGCCTCTACCGCCATTACAAGGGCGGCGAGTACGAGGTGATCGGCGTCGCGCGCCACAGCGAATCGCTGGAGCCGATGGTGGTCTACCGCCCGCTGTACAACGACACCGGCTGGTGGGTGCGGCCATTCGCGATGTTCGTCGGGACGGTCGAGATCGACGGCGTCGTGCGTCCACGCTTCGAGCCGCTGCCCGCGCGATGAGAACGCTGATCCAGCAGCTGCGCGCCCGGCCGCACCTGGTGATATCGGTCGGCACCGGCGCGTTGGTCGCCGCCCTGGCGCCGCTGCCCAGCCATTCGCCGCCCTACCTGCTGCTCGGCTGGAACGTGGCCGTGTGGCTGTACCTCGCGCAGGCGTTCTGGATCATGTCGCGTGCCGATCACCATCACCTGCGCCGCACCGCGGTCGCGCAGGCCGAGGGGCACGGCGTGGTGCTGTTGGTCGTCGTCGCGGCAGCCGTCGCGAGCCTCGCGGCGATCGGCGTCGAGCTGTCGAGCGCCAAGGCGGCCACGCCCCTGCAGGCCTTGCCGCACATCGCGGCTGCGCTCATCACGGTGATCGGTGCGTGGCTGCTGCTGCCCACGCTGTTCGCGCTGAGCTATGCCAGTGCCTATTTCGCCGACGATGCGGCGCCGGGCGAGTGCGGGCTGGTGTTTCCCGGCGACCCGAAAGCACCGCGCCACTACTGGGATTTCCTGTACTTCTCGTTCACGATCGCGGTCGCGTCGCAGACGTCCGACGTCGTGGTCACGCGCAGCGCGATGCGCCGCACGGTGCTGATGCAAGCGCTGCTGTCGTTCGCGTTCAACACCGCGATCCTCGCACTGGCGATCAACATCGCTGCCAGCCTGATCTGAGCCTGCTTCTAGAGCAGCTGCGATTCGCCCGCCGTGTGCATGACGACATCGCCGTCGACCCGCAACTGATCCTGCACCAGCCAGCGCACCGCGCGCGGGTACATCACATGCTCGCGCGCCAGCACGCGCGCCGACAGGCTGGCCTCGGTGTCGCCCGGCAGCACCGGCACGGCGGCCTGCGCGATGATCGGCCCGTGGTCCAGCGCCGGCGTCACGAAATGCACCGTCGCGCCGGCCAGCTTGCAGCCCGATTCGATCGCCCGGCGGTGCGTGTGCAGCCCCGGAAACGCCGGCAGCAGCGATGGATGCACGTTGACCATGCGGCCCGCGAAGCGCTGCACGAACCCGTCGGTCAGGATGCGCATGAAGCCGGCCAGCACCAGCACGTCGGGCTCGTAGCCCTCGATCACCGCGGCCAGCTCCGCGTCGAAGGCCTCGCGATCGTCGAAGCGCTTGTGATCCACCGCCACCGCGGCAATGCCGCGCTCGCGAGCGAACGCAAGCCCCGCCGCGTCGGGCCGGTTGCTGATCACCGCCGCGACCCGCGCCGGCCAGCCTTCGGCGGCGCAGGCCTGCACGATGGCCTCCATGTTGGAGCCGCGGCCGGAGATCAGGATCACGATGCGCTTCATCGGCCGGCAGTGTAGTGCCCACCTACAATGCGCCCCACCATGACGCAACGCGTGCTCACCGGCATCACCACGACCGGCACTCCCCACCTCGGCAACTACGTCGGCGCGATCCGCCCCGCCATCGCGGCCAGCCGCGAACCCGGCGTCGAGAGCTTCTTCTTCCTCGCGGATTACCACGCGCTGATCAAGTGCGACGAGCCTGACCGCATCGAGCGCTCGCGCCTGGAGATCGCCGCCACCTGGCTGGCGGCCGGGCTCGACCCGGAGCGCGTCACCTTCTACCGCCAGAGCGACATCCCCGAGACGCCCGAACTCACCTGGCTGCTCACCTGCGTGACGGCCAAGGGCCAGATGAACCGCGCCCACGCCTACAAGGCCGCGACCGATGCCAACGAGGCGCAGGGCAAGGACGCCGACGACGGCATCACGATGGGCCTGTTCAGCTACCCGATCCTGATGGCGGCCGACATCCTGCTGTTCAATGCCCACCGCGTGCCGGTCGGGCGCGACCAGGTGCAGCACATCGAGATGGCGCGCGATGTCGCGCAGCGCTTCAACCACCTGTTCGGCAAGCAGCGCGAGCTGTTCGTGCTGCCGCAGGCGCAGATCGACGAAGCCGTCGCGATGCTGCCCGGCCTCGACGGCCGCAAGATGTCGAAGAGCTACGACAACGCGATCCCGCTGTTCGAAGGCGGCCCGAAGGCGCTGAAGGAGGCGATCGCACTGATCGTCACCGACTCGAAGCTGCCCGGCGAGCCGAAGGACCCCGACAACTCGCACCTGGTGACGATCCACGACGCCTTCGCGAGCGCCGAGCAGCGCAGCGCCTTCCGCGCCGAACTGCGCGACGGCCTGGGCTGGGGCGAGGCCAAGCAGCGGCTGGTCGAGCGCATCGAAGCCCACGTAGGGCCGATGCGCGCGCACTACGCCGACCTGATGGCACACCCGGAGCGCATCGAAGAAGCACTGCTGGTCGGCGCCCGCAAGGCGCGTGCGATCGCGACGCCGTTCCTGCAGGAGCTGCGCGGCGCGGTGGGGCTGCGCTCGATGAAGGCCGTCGTGCGCGCCAGCACGGCAACGGTCGCGGCCGAAGCGCCGAAACTGCCCGTCTTCAAGCAATACCGTGAAGCCGACGGCCTGTTCTATTTCAAGCTCACCGCATCCGACAACCTCGTGCTGCTGCAAAGCCGCAGCTTCACCGAAGGCCGCGAGGCCGGGGCATGGGTCAAGCGGCTGAAGACCGAAGGTGCAGCCGCGCTGGCCGGTGCGCCGGTCGAACTGGGCGCCGAGCGCGGCGTGGTAGAGCAGGCGCTCGCCGCGCTGGCCGCAGCGCAGGAATAACCCGCGCTGCGGGGGTCTTCGCCCCGCGCTATGCTCTGCCCCCCGCAGGGTTCCCGCATGGCCGCCATCCACATCACCGACATCGAATCCGCCATCAACTGGTGGCGTGATCGCAGCCCCTCGCCGGACGGCATCACCGCCTGTCCGCAGGTGCTGGCGCTGGCCGAGGTGTATGCGCTGCTCGTCTACTACCACGAGAGCGAGTGCGACGAGGCGTCGATGCCCGCCAAGGCGCGCGACGCCTGGCTGCAGTGGTATGCCAGCACGCCCGATGCGCCGTGCATCGCGATCTGCTCGACGAGCCAGGGCGACGACATCTGCAAGGGCTGCGGCCGCACCTTCGACGAGGTGCAGCTGTGGACCGAGATGTCGCCGGCCGAGAAGCGCATCACCTGGCGGCGCATCACGATGGAAGGCACCGCCTGGCGCTTCAACCGCTACGCCGAACGCGCGCAAGCCACCTCTTCCGGCGAAAGCCCGGCCGCGTGACGGGGCACGGTCTGCTCGACAGCGCGCGCCGCATCGCGCGCCTGGCCTGGCCGGTGTTCATCGGCCAGCTCGCGGTGCTCGCCTTCAGCACCGCCGACACGGTGATGGTGGCTCGCCACACCGCGCTCGACCTGGCGGCACTCGCGATCGGCGGCGCCACCTACATCACGATCTTCGTCGGGCTGATGGGCGTCGTGCTCGCGATCGGGCCGATCGCCGGCCAGCTGTTCGGTGCGCGCGACCTGCCGGGCGCAGGGCGCCAGTTCCAGCAATCGGTGTGGCTCGCGCTGCTGCTGTCGGTGCCCGGCTGCGCGCTGCTGCTGATGCCGCAGCCCTTTCTCGCGCTCGCGCAGGCCTCGCCCGAGGTGGCCGAGCGCGTGCGCGGCTACCTGGGCGCGCTCGCGTTCGCGCTGCCCCCGGCGCTGGTGTTCACCGCGTTCCGCGGCTTCAACACGGCCGTGTCCCGGCCGACGGTCGTGATGCTGCTGCAGCTGGGCGCGCTGGCCTTGAAGCTGCCGCTGAACGCCGCGCTGATCTTCGGCACGACGCTCGGCCCGCTGCAGATTCCCGCGCTCGGCGCCGCGGGCTGCGGCGTCGCGACCGCCCTCGTGATGTGGCTGCAGCTCGCACTCGCATGGCAGGTGCTGCGGCGCGACAGCTTCTACGCCGCGTTCGGCCTGCGCGGCCATCCGTTCCCGAAACCCGACCGCGCCAGCATCGTCGCGCTGCTGCGCCTGGGCGTGCCGATGGGCGGCTCGATCCTGATCGAGGTGACCGGCTTCACCTTCATGGCGTTCTTCATCTCGCGCATCGGCAGCACCGCGGTGGCCGGGCACCAGCTCGCGGCCAACCTGGTCTCGCTGATGTTCATGCTGCCGCTGGCGCTGGCCAACGCGAGCGGCACGCTGGTGGCGCAAAGCATCGGCGCGCACGACGCGGCCGACGCACGGCGCATCGGCTGGCACGGCCTGCTGATCGGCGTGTCACTGTCGGCCGTGCTGGGCGCGGCGGTGTACCTCTCGCGCGAGGCCGTGCTCGGCGCCTACACGAGCAACGCGACCATCATTGCCGCCGCGATGCCGCTGCTGGCCTGGGTCGCGGTGTTCCACATCGCCGATTCGGTGCAGACCATCGCATCGTTCGTGCTGCGCGCCTACCGGCTCGCGACGGTGCCGATGCTGATCTACGCGTTCGCGATCTGGGGCATCGGGCTCGGCGGCGGCTATGCGGTGGCGTTCGACACCACCGGCCACACGCCGGCCGCGCTGCATGGCGCGCTGGGCTTCTGGTCGGCGTGCACCGCCGGGCTGGTGGCGGCCGCGGCGGGCCTGAGCGGTTTCCTCGTCTGGCTGTGGCGCCAGAAGACGGTCGCTTGAGAACAGCGGCCTGATCGGTCAGGCCAGCGGCAGGCTCAGCTCGAAGCAGCTTCCGCCGCCGTCACGCGACTCGCAGCGCACGCTGCCGCCATGCCGTTCGGCGATCTGCTTGACCAGGCTCAACCCCAGCCCCACCCCGCCCGCCTGCTCGGCATGGCCGGGCAGCCGGTAGAACGGCTCGAAGATCCGCTCGCGCAGCGTCTCGGGCACGCCCGGGCCGCGGTCGCAGACCTGCACCAACGCGCGGCCGGCGCCGTTGCGCACCTCGATCGTGATGTCGCCACCGCCGTAGCGGCGGGCGTTCTCGAGCAGGTTGCGCAGCGCGCGGCGGATCAGCCGCTCGTCGCCCTGCACGGTGGCCGTGCTGCCGTCGGCATCGGCGCCGACGCGCGAGCCTTCTTCGGCGGCCAGCGCCAGCAGCTCCACCGGCTCATCGCGGTCGACACGCTGCAGCGCGTCGAGGCGGCTCGCGAGCAGCACCTCTTCGACCAGCGCATCGAGCTCGCCGACGTTGGTGTCGATCTCGCGACGCAGGCGCTGGCGCTGCTCGGGCGTCGCGTCTTCCATCATCGACACCGCCATGCGCAAGCGCGCAAGCGGCGAGCGCAACTCGTGGCTGGCATTCGCGAGCAGCGATTGATGCGAGCGCACCAGCGCCTCGACGCGCTCGGCCGCGAGGTTGAAGCTGGCCGCCACCGCCGCCACCTCGTCGCGGCCGGAGACTTCCACGCGGTGGTGCAGCTCACCCGCGCCGAACTGCTCGACGCCGCGCTTGAGCGCCTGCAGCCGCCGCGTGAGCCGCCGCACCACCGGCCACGCACCGGCGGCCACCGCGACGAACAGCAGCACCAGCACGACGATCGTGCCGACGCCGCGCTGCCAGCTGGGCGGAACGAACGGCAGGTTGGGCGGCATCGGCCCGAACTCGGGGCGGCCATCGGGCGGCGGGCGCCGCAGGCCCGGCCGCAGCACCCACAGCGTGCGGCCGTCTTCGAGGTGGATCTGGAAGCTGCGCGTCTGGCCTTCGCCCTGGCGCAGCACGAACGAATCGGAGGCCGAGATGCGATCGCCGCTCGGGTCGTCGAGCGCGAGCGGCAGCCGCAGCCGCTGCGACCAATCGCGCAGCGCCTGGGCCTGGTCCTCGTGCGGCGACTCGGCGCCGGGCAGCGAGCGCTGGATCAGGTCGCCCCAGGCGGCCATGCGCTCGGACAGCACGTTGTCGGCGCGCATGCGCTCGTCTTCCATGTGGCGCTGGAACAGCCAGGCCGATCCGGAGGCGAACAGCAGCAGCACCGCCACGACGGTGAGGTAGATCCGCAGCGTCAGCGTGCGCATCGCGGTCTCAACGCCCGGTGATCATCAGTCGGCACCCTCCGCGTCCTGCTTCTTCGCGAACACGTAGCCGGCACCGCGCACCGTCAGCACGCGGCGCGGGTTCTTCGGGTCGTCCTCGATCACCGCGCGGATGCGCGAGATGTGCACGTCGATCGAGCGGTCGAAGGCTTCGAGCGGATGGCCTTTCAGCAGGTCCATGATCTGGTCGCGCGACAGCACGCGGCCGGAGCTTTGCGCCAGCACGACCAGCAGGTCGAACTGGTGGCTGGTGAGGTCGCAGGCCACGCCGTTCAGGCGGGCGACGCGCTCGCCGAGATCGATCTCGAGGCGGCCGAAACGCAGCACCTCGTCGGGCGCCGCGGGCGGCGTCGCGCGGCGCAGCAGCGCCTTCACGCGCGCGAGCAGTTCGCGCGGCTCGAAGGGTTTGGGCAGGTAGTCGTCGGCACCGAGTTCGAGGCCGACGATGCGGTCCATCGGCTCGCCGCGCGCGGTCAGCATCAGCAGCGGCAACTGGCGGGTGCGCGGATTGGCGCGCAGCTCGCGGCACAGGTCGAGCCCGTCGCCGTCGGGCAGCATCAGGTCGAGCACCAGCGCGTCGTAGCCGGCACCGGCCAGGCGCTCGCGGCCGGCGGCCAGCGAGCCGGCGGTTTCCACCTCGAAGCCCGAGCCGCGCAGGTAGTCGCCCACCATCGCGGAGAGGCGGGCATCGTCATCGATCAACAGCACGCGGGATGTCATGGGTCGGTCAGCCTCCAAGGCCGAAGGGCCCGCGGCATCGAGCCGCGGGCCACTGGAAGTGGCAGGTCGCAATGAGATCACAACTTGCGCTCCGTGATGGGTCCCGGTGGGTTACTTCGGGGCCGGGGCGGGCTTGTCGCGCTGCATGCGCTGCATGCGATCGCGCATCTGGTCTTCGCGCATCTTCATGCGCTGGGCCAGCTTGGTGCGCTGCTCGGGCGTCAGCACCTTGGCGACGTCGATCAGGCCTTGCGTGATGCGGCGGCTGGCCTGGTCGTGCTGGGCCTCGGTCTGCTGGCGCAGCGATTCGACGGCGGCGGTGTCGATGGTCGGGGCGGCCAGCAGCTGCAGGCCCTTCTCGTGCAGGCCCTTGGCCGATTCGTGCTGGGTCTTCAGGTCGGCGGCCGCGGCCTGCACGATCTGCTTGATCTGGGTGCGCTGCGCCTCGCTGGCGCCGACGCCGTCGAGCATGTGGTCGACCATGCGGTTGAGTTGCTCGGGCCGGCCCATGAACATGCCCGGGCCGCCCATGCCGGCGTGGGGCATGCGAGGACCGTGGCTGAAGCCGGGGCCGGGAGGTGCGTTCTCGGCCCAGGCCGAGAGGGCCAGCGTGCCGGCCACCGCCAGCAGCATGCCGCCCAGCAGGCGTTTGATGCCGCGCGGCTTGTCCTGGGGCAGCGCGTCGAAAGTGCTCACGTCGCTCATCGTCTTCTCCAACAAGACCCGCGGGAGGTGGGTCGATGGAGTGAATGGTCGCGGGCGGGGGTGAAGCGGGATTGGCTGGGGGGTAAAGATCTGTGAATGGTTGGGGCTGTTTTTTTATACAGTATGATCGTGCAGCAGTTGCCACTGCCAACTTGATCCCGCCAGCGGTCCCCTCCAAGGCCGCTGGCTTTTTTTTGCCCTGGCGTGCCTCAGCCGGCGGCCTTGCCCGCCACCAGCACCGGCTCGGCGCGCCAGGCCTGCGGGAACAGACGCTTCAGGTCGTCGAGCTTGGGCAGGTCGTTGAAGACGATGTACGGCTGCCGCGGGTTGCGGGCGAGGTAATCCTGGTGGTAGGCCTCGGCCGGGAAGAAACGGCGACCGGGTTCGATGCGGGTCGCGATCGGTGACTTGAAGGTGTGGGCCTTGTCGAGCTGTTCGACATAGGCGCGCGCGGTGCGGGCCTGGTCATCGTTGGCGGGGAAGATCGCCGAGCGGTACTGCGTGCCGGAGTCCGGCCCCTGGCGGTTGAGCTGCGTGGGGTCGTGCGCCACCGAGAAGTAGATCTGCAGCAGCTGGGCGTAGCTGACCTGCTTCGGGTCGTAGGTGACCTGCACCGCCTCGGCATGGCCGGTGGAGCCGCTGCCGACCGATTCGTAGACGGCGGAGGACGCCTCGCCGCCCGCGTAGCCGGAGACGGCGTTGGTGACGCCCTTGACGTGCTGGAAGACGGCCTGCACGCCCCAGAAACAGCCGCCGGCGAGGACGGCGGTTTCGGTGGGGGCGGTGGCAGCGGCCGCGGTGGCGGTGGGCGTGAACGGCGGCACGAGCCGGGCTTCACCGCCCATGCCACCGGCCATCGCGGAGAGGGTCATCACCGCCCCGGTGCCGACGAGCAAGGCGGCAATGGTGAGCAAGCGGCGGCGGGGTGGGCGAGAGGGGGTGGTCATCGAAACGCTCCTGGAGGGTCGTGTCGGGCTGGGTCGTGCCCCGCCGGGCGAACCTTACGCTTCGGCGGGAAACGCCACCAGACAGCAGCGACGGCGAGCCCGAACACAGAGTACGCCACGGTGAACACCCATGGCGGCGCATCCCAGAACAGGACGGACTGCAGCCAGTGCTCGATGAAGCCGCCCGAATAGGTCGAGACCTTGGCCTGGGCACGCAGCCACATCTCGAGCGTGGTCAACGGGCACTCGATGCCCCACCATGATTCGGCGACGACGATGCCGATGGTGCCGACGTGCACCAACCTGAACCAGAGCGAGTTCACCGTGCGCCAGCCGCGCAGGTTGCCGACGACGATCAGCACCAGGCCGCCGACGACGAACAGCACGATGGCGATGTGCAGCAGGAGCACGGCGTTGGCAAGCAATTGATACGGCATGGGGCTGTCATTCTGAGTGGTGCAATTCGTGCTTGGCATTGAAGCACCAACAATTGCAGGGAGGATTGCCATGTCGAATCGATTTGGAAAGCTGGTGGCCGCAGCCACCCTCGGGACGGCCTTGTCCGTGAGCTCGTTCGGCGCCATGGCCGCGGAAATATCCGATCTGTTCGGCACCTGGACGGGGAGTTGGCTCTTCGGCGCGGTGTACGGCGGGCCGAACAATCCCGTCCCCAGCGGCCCGCTGTTCACCCGCCCGGTGACCATCGACCTGGATTCGTTCGATGCCCAGGCGGGCCTCTACGGGCATGTGTTCGTCGAAGGTGCCGTCGTTGGCAACGTGACCTCCCTGTCGGTGGTCGGCAACGCGGTGGCGATGCAGGTGACGCACCCCAGCCTCGACCTGACGCGCCCGACGGCGTACTTCTTCGGCACGCTGGGCAATCACTCGCTGATCGGCGACTACGACGTTCGCGGGTACCTGTACGGCAACACCGAGTGGCGTGGAACGATGACGCTTGCCTCTTCGGTGCCCGAGCCCGCCGCGGCGATGCTGTTGGGTTTGGGGCTGGTGGGTGTCGTGTTGCAGGCGCGGCGGCGTCGGTCGGCCGAAGCTCAGGTCTGACGCAGGGCGCCGGTGCTGCGCCAGCGCCTCGCATACGGCAACGCGAACATGTAGAGCCCGCTGAACAGCAGCAGGAAGAGCGGGAGCAGCGGCGAGTAGGTGAGCCACGCGGGGGGCTCGCCGCGGGCTCGCACGATGAAGTTGGCGACGACCGTCAGCGTGAAGGCCATCGACAGCCAGCGGTGGGACTGGCGGATCCAGTGGCTCCACCTGGGGGCGAGTTCTGCGTGGCGACTCGTGAGTTCGATACCGTGGCACATGTGATCTCCTTGGTTTGAGACCCGCATTTGTATCGTTCACGGTGAGCCGGCGCTTCTCCGAAACTGCGGAAGTGGCTCAATCCGGCAAGCCCCAGTCGAACCGATACGAGTGCGCACCGCCCTCGCCGATGACGACCTCCATGCGCCCCGAGAGCCCGGCCAGCGCGCCGGTGCCCGAGCCCGGCACGACGGTGATCGACTGCTGCGGCACGCCGGCGGCCATCGTCGAGCTGTGCTGCAGCACGAAGCTGCCCTCGCGGCCGGCGAGCGTGCCGCGCACGAGTTCCAACGCGACGTAGCCGCCCGAGGTCATCGCGGCATCGCGCCACGAGAGCATCTCGCCCTGGCTCGTGGCCTCCAGCTCGCCGTGGAAGCGTTTGTCGATCGACATGCGGCCGAGGCCTGCGGGTGCGGCCACGTCGCTGAGCGGCTGCAGCGCGAGCTTGACGTCGAACGGGCCGGTGGCATGGTGGCGTGAACTCATGGGGATCTCCTGTCGAGGGGAAGACACCGCCGCGCAGGCCGCCAGGGCGAGCGCAACGAAGGGTGCGGAGGCGCGGTGGAGGGACATGGCATCATCGTCCGGACTTGGCAATGCCCGCATTGGAATGCCCACTCCCGCGCTGACGATTGGAAAAACGCGACGCCCGGTCGCGCAGCAGGCGCGCGGCGTGCTGCACCGTGTCGCCGACGGCGCCTTCACGCACGAGCGGGCCGCGCCGACTCCTGGGCTTGCGGACACCATCGAGCACTTCTGGCACGTGCGCTGGCGCCTTGCCGGCCAGCCGCCCCAGGTGCAGGAGACGCTGCCGCACCCGAACGTGCACATCGTCATCGAGCCCGGCCGCATGGCCGCCCACGGCGTTCACACCGGCCGCTGGACGACCTTGCTGGAGGGCGACTCGCAGGCCTTCGGCATCAAGTTCCGCCCCGGCGCTTTCCGCGGCGTCCTGCAGCGGCCGGTGTCCGAGCTGGCCGACCGCCACCTGCCGCTGGCGGAGCTGTTCGGCGACGCTGCGCGCGTGCTGGCCGACGTGCTCGGGCACGAGGACATGGCCGACGCCATGGAAACCGCCGAGCGCTTCCTCGCGCCCCGCGTGCCCATGCCCGACCCGCAGGCGCTGCTGGCGGCACGCATCGTCGATTCGATCGTCGACGACCGCGAGCTCGTCGCGGCCGCCGACCTCGCCGAACGCCACGGCTTGACGTTGCGCGCGCTGCAGCGGTTGTTCGCCGAGTACGTGGGTGTCGGCCCCAAATGGGTGATCCAGCGCTACCGGCTACACGAGGCCGTCGCTCGCGTGCAGGCCGGCGAGCCCGTCTCGTGGGCTGCACTGGCACAGGACCTCGGCTACTTCGACCAGGCGCATTTCATCGCGGACTTCCGCAAGCTCGTCGGGCGCACGCCGGCTGACTATGCGACGGCGGTCAAGGTCCAACGCATACCCACTCAACAGGAATCCTGAAGATGACGGCATCGACTCCCACGCTGTACCAGTGGCTCGGCGGCATCGATGCGCTGAACCGGCTGACCACGCGCTTCTATGAGCGCGTCGCACAGGACGACTTGCTCGCGCCGGTGTTTGCGCACATGGGCGCGGAGCACCCTGCGCACGTGGCCGCCTTCCTCGCGGAGGTGCTGGGCGGCCCGGCGACCTATTCGGCGGCCCACGGCGGCCACCCGCACATGATTCGCCAGCACCTGAACCGGCACCTGACGCAGGACAAGCGCCGGCGCTGGGTGGAGTTGCTGCTGTCGAGCGCCGACGAACTCGGCATGCCCGATGATCCCGAGTTCCGCTCGGCACTCGTGGGCTACCTGGAGTGGGGATCGCGCCTTGCAGTCATCAACTCGCAACCGGGGGCGAGCGTCGATCCTGATGCGCCGATGCCGAAGTGGGGGTGGGGCGAGGTCAAGGGGCCGTATGCGGGTGGATGAGCGGCACACACGACCCGTCAGGGCAAGTGCGAGAACCGCAGTGACTTCCTTCGTTCACATTGATCTGCCGATCTTCATCGGAAGCGACGTGGCCTGCGGCTACTTCGGATGCGATGTCAAGGTCGAACGCTTGCCGCAAAAGGACGAGCCATTTCCCTGGCCGAAGCCTTGGCTCATTGCATTCCGAGAGCTGTTCGAAGGGCAATCGACCCAGGTCTGGGGCGAAGCCGCCTGGGAGTGGCCGCCTTCGGAGATCCACTTCACGTTGTACGGGCTGGTGTGCGCCGATTGGGACGAGGCGCGTGCGCTTGTCCAGCACATCGAGCGTGTCTCGGGTTCCTTGTTCAACGGGCACGATCGATGGTGGAGCGCCGAGTGTGTGATCTCTGAGCGAGAAGAAGTGCCGCGGCTCGACGAGCCGATCGAAGGAGGCGACGCAGCCATCTTCGAGGTGTCGGTGAATGGGCAGGCCGTCGGCATTGAGTCGGTCGAGCACTTGGGGTGTTGGCTCCATGAGCTTGATGTGCAGAAGGAATTCGAGCTCTGGATCACCGTCAAGGGCGGACCTTCGCTGTGCATGTTGCGCAACGGCGCAGATGCGTTCCTGATGTATGCCAGGGAGGCAGGAGACAGCGGATTCACGTCGATCGGGAATGGCGACGCGCCAGGCGAGGTTCAGTATCGGTTAAGCAATGGCCAGATCGACGAGCATCCGCGCTCGTGGTCCATCGACGTCGAACAAGGCTACAAAGCCATCGCGTACTTCTACGTCAACGACGGCGCCCGCCCCGCCTGGATCCATTGGTCACCCAATTGAATCGGACGACGTGCATCCGCCCATCTCAAATCGCCTGCTCATGCCCAAAACCTTGCGGCCATACATGGTTGTCCGCGTAGTCGCGATCCGCGGTGATCGCTTCACCGGCCGGAAGGTCTTTTACAGCCGCCATCCGCGCGTGGGCGACACCGGAGCTGTCCTCGATGTGTACGAGAAGCCGGCGCTCGCCTATGAAGTGGAATGCTCCGATCCAGCCACAGGCACGACCATTTGGCTTGAAGCCATGTACCCGGACGAAATCGAAGCATGCCCGGATGAACCATCGGTTCCCTAGTTT
>NZ_JBFUCB010000110.1:0-13201 GCF_056405435.1 Rhizobacter sp. P1_G5
CCGGTCTACCCGACCCGCCTGCCGCCGTCGGCCGTGCTGCGTTTCGACCTGCGCCGCAGCGGCTTCAGCGGCCGCAGCGAGCTGCAGTGGCAGAACCTGAACGCCCAGGGCCAGTACCAGGTGCGCCTCGAAGGCAGCGTCGCCGGCTTCCGCGTCTTCACCTGGGCCAGCCAGGGGCGCGTCGACAAGGCGGGCATCGCGCCGCTGCGCTTCACCGACGAACGCCGCGGCAAGTCGCTGCAGGCGGCCAACTTCCAGCGCGAGGCCGGCAAGATCACGTTCTCCGGCCCGAGCACCGAGTACCCGCTGGTGGCCGGCGCGCAGGATCGCCTCAGCTGGATGATCCAGCTCGGCGCGGTGCTGAGCGCCCGCAGCGCGCCGCCGGCCGCCGGCGAGCGTCTGTCGTTCTTCGTGGCCGGGGCCAAGGGCGAGGGCGAGGTCTGGCACTTCGTGTCGCAAGGCCTGCAGAGCGTCAATGTGCAGGACCAGGCGACGCCCGCCTGGCGCTTCACGCGCGAGCCGCGCAAGCCGCATGACACGCGCATCGAGGTCTGGCTCGATCCGGCGCGCCATTTCCTGCCGGTGCGCTACCGGCAAAGCAGCGACGGGTCGAACGACGTGCTCGACCTGATCCTGCAAGAGATGCAGATCGCCTCCTGATGGCACCGGGGCGCGACTTGAAAAACCGTCAACGCCCCACCAACTGTCCTTGAAGGAGAGCTTTCCATGCACATGCTCTATAACTCCGAGAACTTCGTCGTGGTGCAGTTCGACACCACCCAGGGTGCCAGCGCCGTGCGCGAGGAATCGCTGATGCGCGGCGGCTACGAGATCGTCGACAAGTTCGCGCGCAAGGAGATCTTCATCGAAGGGGCGATGGCCGAGAGCTTCAAGCAGGGCGTCGAGGCGCTGATCGAGACCTCGCCGAGCGAGGAGGAGATGGACGACTACCTCGAGCGGTTCTCGTCGCTCATGCAGCAGCCCCTCGTCCTGCACTGACAGATTTGTAAAGCCGGGTTCCTCCCCCGGCCGATGGGGCTTGCCGCCCGGCGCGGGCTGCGCCAAGATGGCCCGCACCGCAGGAGGATCCATGGCAACCCGCCAGCTCGATGCACGCATGCTGCTGTCGCCCGGCCTGACCGAGGCGCCGGTGCTCGACCGCATGTGCTCGCAGTTCGTGCTGACGCTCACGGTGCGGCATGCGGGGCGCTTCAACCTGCGGCGCGACTGGAACAGCCTGCTGTCGCTGACCGGGCGCCACCTGGTCTGGCCGGCCAGCGTGCTCGGGCGGCTGCGGGATTTCCTGAAGAACCGCTGCAAGGGCAACGAGCACTGGCGCGGCCATGAGGCGCTGGCCGACGAGGCCTTCATGGCCCGCCATGGTGCATGGCGCGGCCCGTATGAAGAGGGCACGCTGTTCTTCTACGTCGACGAGTACATCAAGGACGCACCGAAGGACCTGCTGGCGGTGCTGGGCGCGACCGCCGACTGGCTCGACCGCAGCCTGAAGAAGGAATCGACGCTGGTGCAGAAGAACATCGACGCGCTGGCCGGCCTGCTGCAGCTGAACCCGGCCGAGCGCGCGCTGCTGCTGTACGGCACGCTCGCCCGCTACCAGCGCGACCTGCGCGGGCTGCTGGTCGAGTTCAAGGTGTCGAACGCGCAGGAGGCCTATGCCGCGATCGCCGCGGTGGCCGGCGTCAACGAGCAGGACGTGGCCGAGGCGCTGCGTGCCGGTTCGCGCCTGGAGCGCATCGGCATGGTCGAGAACCTGATCTCCGAGCACAACATCACCGACCTGGCCGACCTGATGAAGGTCAGCGAGCAGCTGCCGCCGGTGCTGATGCGCCACTACGCCGGCCCTTCGGACCTGATGGCGGTGTTCACCCGGCCGGCCGCGCGCAGCGAGCTGACGCCGGGGGATTTCCATTACGTCGGCGACGACCAGCGCGTGCTGACCGCGCTGCTGCGCCATGCGGTTGCGCGCAAGGCACCGGGCGTCAACGTGCTGCTGTACGGCCCGCCCGGCACCGGCAAGACCGAGCTTGCCAAGGTGGCCGCGCAGGCCGCCGGGCTGGAACTCTACGAGGTGGAGTACGCCGACCGCGACGGCAATTCGCTGTCGGGCCGCGACCGCTACCGCTCGCTGCAGATCAGCCAGGTGTTCCTGAAGGGCGGCAACCTGGTGGCGCTGCTGTTCGACGAGGTCGAGGACGTGTTCCCGCCGATCTCCACCGATGCGGCCCAGTTGATGGCGCGCATGGACACCGGCGACGGCGTCGTGTCGGGCAGCGTCAGCGGCAAGGCCTGGGTCAACCAGATCCTCGAGACCAACCCGGTGCCGGTGATCTGGGTCACCAACCGCATCGAGCAGATCGACCCGGCGTTCCGCCGCCGCTTCCAGTACCACCTCGAGCTGAAATCGCCGCCGCCCGGCGCGCGCGAGGCGCTGGTGACGCGTGCGCTGGTCGACGTGCCGGTGTCCGAAGGCTTCGCCGCGCGGCTGGCCGAGCGGCGCGGCCTGACGCCGGCGCAGGTGCGCACCGCGGTGAAGTTCGCGCGGCTGGCCGCCGAGGACGAGAGCGCCCCGGCGATCGAGGCCTTGATCGAGCGCCAGCTCGGCCACGCCGACAAGGCGCTCGGCAACGGCACGAACGGCCGCGGGGCCCGCCACGTCGTGACCACCTACGACCTGGGCCTCGTCAACACCGAATCGCGCTTCGAGCTGCCCCGCATCATCGAGGCGCTGCGCCGCAAGGGCCACGGCACGCTGTGCTTCCACGGGCCGCCGGGCACCGGCAAGACGGCGCTGGCCGAGCACATCGCGCAGCAGCTGCAGCGCCCGCTGATGATCCGCCAGGCCTCCGACATCGTCAGCAAGTTCGTCGGCGAGACCGAGCAGAACATGGCGCGCATGTTCGACGACGCCCAGACCGAGCAGGCGGTGCTGCTGCTCGACGAGGCCGACAGCTTCCTGCGCAGCCGCCGCATGGCCGAGCGCAACTACGAGGTCAGCGAGGTCAACGAGATGCTGCAGGRCATGGAGCGCTTCGCCGGCGTCTTCATCTGCACGACCAACCTGTTCGACGAGCTCGACGAGGCGGCGCTGCGGCGCTTCACGTTCAAGATCCGCTTCCGGCCGCTGACCGCCGCGCAGCGCGAGCGCATGTTCATCGCCGAGGCGTTGGGCGGCGATGCCGGGCTGCTCGACGGCGAGCAACGCGACCGGCTGGCGCAGCTGGACCTGCTCACGCCCGGCGACTTCGCCGCGGTGCGGCGCCAGATCGACGTGTTGGGGGAAGCGTTCACTCCCGCGGAATTCCTGTCCCAGCTTGAGTCGGAGCATCGTGTGAAACCCGAGGTGCGGCAACGCCGCGGGATCGGCTTCATGCACTGACCGCCGATCGTCTTCGGGCGCCTCAAGCCCGCGTCGTCCCGGCCGATAACGACCGAACGACCTGGAGCGGCGAGTTCGATGGACGAGGCATTCATTCCTTGGAGGTTCCGGCCTGACCTGTGGGCGGCCTCCTTCGGCATGGCCGTCTTTGCCGCGTACGTCGCGCTCGACCTGGCGCGCGGCGTCGCGTCGAACCACCGCGCGACCTCGCTGCGCGCGCTGGCCGGCTCGGCGCTGGCGCTGGCCGTCGGCACCTGGGCGTTGCATTTCATCGTGATGGCCTCCGGGCCGCTGCCGTTCCCGATGGGCTACAGCGGCTGGGTGGTGCTCGGCTCGCTGGCAGTGGCGTATGCCGGCTCGCTGCTCGCCTGCCTGCTCGGCAGCCGTGCCGGCCTGCAGGTGCGTGACGGATTGCTCGCCGCGCTGACGGTCGGCAGCGCGCTGTGCGCGACCTCGTTCGTCGCGCTGCTCGCGTTGCGCCTGCAGCCGCAGGTCGAATGGGAGTGGCGCATCCTGGTGCCCGGCTGGCTGGCCGCCTGCGCGATCGGCGGCAGCGGGCTGTGGCTGATGGCCTGGCGCCGGCGCGTCGCGCCGGTGGGTTTCCAGTGGCGCGCGATCGTCGCGCTGGTGCTGGGCACGGCGATGGCCGTCGGCAATGCGTCGGTCGTGATGGCTGCGCAGGTGCCGATGCTGGCGCTGTCGCCGACCGCCGACGAAGTGAGCCTGGCCACCGTCACCGCGCTGGCCATCGTCGGCGCGCCGATCCTGCTGGTGCTGCTGCTGCTGACCTCGATCCTGGAGGCGCGTTTCCGCTCGATGCTGCGGCGCGCCCGCGAGGAGCTGCAGGTGGCGGCCTACACCGACCGGCTGACCGGGCTGCCGAACCGCGCGATGTTCGACGAGCGGCTGCAGCGTGCCGTGCTGCGCGCCGACCGCCACGGGCACCGGCTCGCGCTGCTGTTCTGCAACCTCGACGGCCTGAAGGCCATCAACGAATCCTTCGGCCAGGCGAGCGGCGATTCGGTGCTGCGTGAGGTGGCCGGGCGCATGATGCACCTGGCCGGCGAGCGCGACATGGTCTCGCGGGCCGGCGGCGACGAGTTCCTGGTGCTGCTCGAAGGCTCGCCCGACAAGGACGATGCCGGGCGGCTCGCGGCGCGCGTGATGGCGGCGCTGAGCCAGCCCTGCCGCTTCGACGGGCACGAGGTGCCGCTGAGCTGCTCGATCGGCATCGCGATGTACCCCGACGACGGCGCGCTGTCGAAGCTGGTGCCGCATGCGGCGGCGGCGAYGAATTCCGTCAAGCGCACCGGCGGCGCGGCGCACTGCTTCTTCGAGCCGCGC
Organism: Rhizobacter sp. P1_G5; assembly: GCF_056405435.1. Taxonomy (NCBI): domain Bacteria; kingdom Pseudomonadati; phylum Pseudomonadota; class Betaproteobacteria; order Burkholderiales; family Sphaerotilaceae; genus Rhizobacter; species Rhizobacter sp. P1_G5. Next base: position 4,742 of record NZ_JBFUCB010000110.1, read on the forward strand.
ATGGTGGCCGGTGCACGCGACCAGGTCGAGCTGCTGCACGACCTGCGCCGCGCGATCGAGCACGGCGAGCTGGAGCTGTACTACCAGCCCAAGATCCATGCGCCGAGCGGCCAGATCACCGGTGCCGAGGCGCTGATGCGCTGGCACCACCCGCAGCGCGGCATGGTGAGCCCGGCCGTCTTCATCCCGCTGGCCGAACGCTTCGGGCTGATCAACGCGCTCGGCAACTGGCTGATCGAGGACGCGTGCCGGCAGATCCGCGTGTGGCGCGAGCAGGGCCTGCGCATGCGCGTGGCGATCAACCTGTCGGTGCACCAGCTGCGCCAGCCCGACCTGCCCAAGCGCATCGAGCGGGCGCTGCGTGCGCACCGCATCGAGCCCTCGCTGCTGACCTGCGAGATCACCGAATCGGCGGCGATGGACGACACGCGCGCCAACCTGCAGATCCTCGAGGAGCTGTCGGCGATCGGCGTGCACCTGTCGATCGACGACTTCGGCACCGGCTATTCGAGCCTGAGCTACCTGCGCAAGCTGCCGTCGGAGGAGCTGAAGATCGACCGCAGCTTCGTGCTCGACCTGGAGAGCAGCGCCGATGCGCGCGCGATCGTCGACGCGGTCGTCAAGCTGGCGCAGGCGCTCGGGCTGAAGGTGGTGGCCGAGGGCGTCGAGACCGCGGAGCAGCAGGACATCCTGCGCTCGCTCGGCTGCAACGAGCTGCAGGGCTTCCTGTTCGCCAAGCCGATGTCGGCCAAGGCACTGGCGCTGTGGGCGATGAACGACGAAGGGCCGGCGCCGATCGACTTCCGGGCCTCGCTGTTCAGCGACACCATTTCGTCGGCCACGTTCTGATTGAAGGGAAGCGGACACCGCGGTCGCGGATTGGGCACAATGCCGGCACGACGCAAGTCAACCCGCGCAGCTACCGACACTGCCATGTCCGCCAAGAAGCCACCGATCGCCGCCAAGACCGTTCGCCGGGACATCGGCAAAGTCATCGTGAACACCGCCCTGAGGGGAGAAGGCGTTGCGACGATCCATTTCGGTGAGGTGAGCGTGAAGGCGGCTTCGCCCAAGGCGGGCGAACTGCGGCGCAACGTCACCATCGGCCAGGCCGCCATGGCCCGAGCGATGCCGAAGCTGGTGAAGCCGGGGATTGCATTCAAGACGGCGCCATCAACGCCGCTCTTCCGTGCCGATCCGCTGGACCCGAGCCGCCTGATCCGCGAGGTGAATGGCAGAGTCTCGACGGGCACGTTCGTCAACGGGAAGTTCAAGGTGGTGAGCACCAAGCGATGACGTCGCTGGCGCAGGCCGTCGATGAAGTCCGCCGTGAACAGCGGCGCGCCGGGAAGCCCTTGGCGGTGATCCTTGCGGGTCACAACGGCTCGGGGAAATCGACGATGTGGCTGCGGCACCTCTCGCCGAGCTTCCGGATCCCGCTGGTCAACGCCGACCGGATGATGTTGTCCATCCTGCCCGAAGCCGATCATGAAGGTCGTTTGATCAAGTGGGCCCAGGCACTGCGCGACACCGACGAGAGCTGGATGAAGGTGGCTCAGAAGGGTGTCGAGGCCTTCGTCGCCCAGGCGATGGCGCGCGGCGTTCCCTTTGCGATGGAAACGGTCTTCTCCTACTGGGAAGCGTTGCCCAACGGCAAGTTCGCGTCCAAGATCGACCTCATCCGTGAAATGCAGGCTGCCGGTTACTTCGTGCTGCTGTTCTTCGTCGGGCTGTCGAACGTCCGGTTGTCGATCGGTCGGGTGATGACCCGAGTCGCGGAGGGGGGCCACAACGTCGACGTCGACAAGCTCGTCGAGCGGTTTCCGCGCACGCAGCGGGCGATCGGCGCCGCCGCCTCGGTGGCCGACGCGACCGTCTTCACCGACAACAGCCGCGGCAAGCGGCAGGCCTTCACGGTGTGTCGGATCCAGATCGGCGAGCGCGAGGCTTTCGACATTCGCAGTGGCGCGCGACGCCGGATCCCCAGTGAAATCGGCGAGTGGCTGAACGTCGTCAGTCCCAAGGTGCYCCCGTAGACCGAGGCCCCCCGGCCGGGCCACTGCGACAACAATGTCACTGGGGTCCCCTTGTCATTGGAGCGACGGGGCTGCAAGGGTTTCCTACAATCGCGCAATGAACGCCCCCGTCTACACCCGTGGCGCGGCCCTGCCGCAGATCCTCTCGCAACGCATCGTGGTGCTCGATGGTGCGATGGGCACGATGATCCAGCGCTACAAGCTCGGCGAGGCCGACTACCGCGGCGAGCGCTTCGCCAGCCATCCGAAGGACCTGAAGGGCAACAACGAGCTGCTGCAGTTCACGCGGCCCGACGTGATCCGCGAGATCCATGAGCAGTACCTCGCGGCCGGCGCCGACCTGATCGAGACCAACACCTTCGGCGCGACCAGCGTCGCGCAGGACGACTACGGCCTGGGCGAGGTGGCGCGCGAGATGAACGTGGTGGCCGCGCGGCTCGCACGCGAGGCCTGTGACAAGTACGCCACGCCCGACAAGCCGCGCTTCGTGGCCGGCGCGCTCGGCCCGACGCCGCGCACCGCGAGCATCAGCCCGGACGTCAACGACCCGGCCGCGCGCAACGTGAGCTTCGACGAACTGCGCGCCGCGTACTACGAGCAGGCGGCGGGCCTGCTCGAAGGCGGCTGCGACCTGTTCCTGGTGGAGACGATCTTCGACACGCTGAACGCGAAGGCGGCGATCTTCGCGCTCGACGAGCTGATGGAAGACACCGGCGAGCGGCTGCCGGTGATCATCTCAGGCACGGTGACCGACGCGTCGGGGCGCATCCTGTCGGGGCAGACGGTCAGCGCGTTCTGGCACAGCGTGCGCCACGCGAGGCCGATCGCGATCGGGCTGAACTGCGCACTCGGCGCGACGCTGATGCGGCCGTACATCGAGGAGCTGGCCAAGGTGGCCGGCGACACCTTCATCAGCTGCTACCCGAATGCGGGCCTGCCGAACCCGATGAGCGACACCGGCTTCGACGAGACGCCGGAGATCACCGGCAGCCTGGTCGAGGAGTTCGCGCGCGCCGGCTTCCTGAACATCGCCGGAGGGTGCTGCGGCACGACGCCGGCGCACATCGCCGAGATCGCGAAGCGGGTCGGCGCGTACCGGCCGCGCTCGCGGCACGATCCGTTGTTCTCAGGATTGCTGGCCGCGTAGCCCGGCTACTTGCTGCCTGAGCGCACCGCCCGTTCGCCGATCAGGATCTCGACGCGCCGGTTCGCCGCGCGGCCGGCCTCGTCGTCGTTGCTGCCGACCGGGTCGCGCGAGCCGCGACCGGCCACGCCGATCTTCACTGGCGACAGGCCGCGCGCCACCAGCCAGTCGCGCGCACTCGCCGCACGGTCCAGCGACAGCGCATCGTTGCCGGCCGCCGAGCCCTTGCTGTCGGTGTGGCCGACGATGCGCAGCTCCAGCTGCGGCTGGCTGCGCAGCACCGCTGCCACCTTGTCCAGCAGCCCGGTGGCGACCGGCTTCAGCGCCGAGCGGTTCGGCTCGAACGCGACATCGCCCGGCAGCGTGAGCCACAGTCGCTCGTCGGTCGTGCGCGCCAGCGCCATCGGCGTGCCGTTCAGGCTGGAGGCCAGTTGCCGCTCGACCGCCTCCATCTGCGGCGACCAGCTGCGCGCCGCGCCGGAGGCCGCCTGGCCATAGACCGGGCCCGGCGCGGAGCCGGGCACCGAGGGCGCCGGCGCCGGCAGCGGCTTGACCTGCGGCGCGCCGCAGGCAACCAGCAGCGCGGCAACCGCGACGGAGAGAGCGAGGAATCGTGTGTTGTTGTTCACGGCAGAAGCAGTCCAGTCGTGGATCCCGGATTGGACACGCTCCGTGCACCACGACCGCATCAGGGGCTTGCCGAGTTGTAACCAAGCCGCTCACGGGGCCTGGCCGCATAAAATGCGCCTCTCCAAGGAGCGTTGCGACGGCGGCCCATCGGGCTGCCGCCAGGCTTGGAAGCTTGCAACCACGCTCACCCCTCGCATGATGAATCCGCATGCGCCCCGGGTGAGCTCCGGGGCGGTGCCAGCCGACCCGCCATGACCGCCTCCGCCTCTCTGTCGTCGCCGACGTCTACCGCCCGTCCCGTTCCGCCGATGAAGCTGTCCGGGCTGGAACCGGTGCTCATCGGGCAAGGCAGCCTGTTCGTCAACATCGGCGAGCGCACCAACGTCACCGGCTCGAAGGCCTTCGCGCGGATGATCCTGAACGGCGAATTCGAGCAGGCGCTCAGCGTGGCGCGCCAGCAGGTCGAGAACGGCGCCCAGGTGATCGACATCAACATGGACGAGGCGATGCTCGACAGCAAGGCGGCGATGGTGCGCTTCCTGAACCTGATCGCCAGCGAGCCCGAGATCGCGCGCGTGCCGATCATGATCGACAGCTCGAAGTGGGAGGTCATCGAGGCCGGCCTGAAGTGCATCCAGGGCAAGGGCATCGTCAACTCGATCTCGATGAAGGAGGGCGTCGAGCCCTTCATCCACCAGGCGAAGCTGGTGCGCCGCTACGGCGCCGCGGCCGTGGTGATGGCCTTCGACGAGAAGGGCCAGGCCGACACCTTCGAGCGCAAGGTCGAGATCTGCGAGCGCGCCTACCGGATGCTGGTCGACGAGGTCGGCTTCCCGCCGGAAGACATCATCTTCGACCCGAACATCTTCGCGATCGCGACCGGCATCGAGGAGCACGACAACTACGCGGTCGACTTCATCAACGCSACGCGCTGGATCAAGCAGAACCTGCCSGGCGCCAAGGTGTCGGGCGGCGTSTCGAACGTGWSCTTCAGCTTCCGCGGCAACGAGCCGGTGCGGGAAGCCATCCACACCGTGTTCCTGTACCACGCGATCCAGGCCGGCATGGACATGGGCATCGTCAACGCCGGCATGGTCGGCGTGTACGACGACCTCGAGCCGACGCTTCGCGAGCGCGTCGAAGACGTGGTGCTGAATCGCCGCCCCGACGCCGGTGAGCGGCTCATCGAGATCGCCGAGACCGCCAAGGGCGCCGCCAAGGACGACAGCGCCAAGCTCGCCTGGCGTGCCAAGCCGGTGCGCGAGCGCCTGAGCCATGCGCTGGTGCACGGCATCAACGACTTCATCACCGAAGACACCGAAGAGGTGTACCAGCAGATCAAGGCCGGCGGCGGCCGCCCGCTGCACGTGATCGAAGGCCCGCTGATGGACGGCATGAACGTCGTCGGCGACCTGTTCGGCCAGGGCAAGATGTTCCTGCCGCAGGTGGTCAAGAGCGCGCGCGTGATGAAGCAGGCSGTGGCSCACCTGCTGCCCTACATCGAGGAAGAGAAGCGGCTGCTGGTCGAGGCCGGCGGCGAGGCGAAGGCCAAGGGCAAGATCGTGATCGCCACCGTGAAGGGCGACGTGCACGACATCGGCAAGAACATCGTCACCGTCGTGCTCCAGTGCAACAACTTCGAGGTCGTCAACATGGGCGTGATGGTGCCCTGCCAGGACATCCTCGCGCGCGCCAAGGTCGAGGGCGCCGACATCATCGGGCTGTCCGGCCTGATCACGCCGAGCCTCGAGGAGATGCAGTACGTCGCTGCCGAGATGCAGCGCGACGAGCACTTCCGCATCAAGAAGATCCCGCTGCTGATCGGCGGCGCCACCACCAGCCGCGTGCACACGGCCGTGAAGATCTCGCCGCACTACGACGGGCCGGTGGTCTACGTGCCCGACGCGAGCCGCTCGGTCAGCGTCTGCAGCGACCTGCTGAGCGACGACAAGGCCGCCGCCTACATCGCCGAGCTGAATGCCGACTACCTGCGCGTGCGCGAGCAGCATGCGAACAAGAAGGCCACGCCGCTGGTGACGCTGGCGCAGGCGCGTGCCAACAAGACGCCGATCGACTGGGCCGGCTACGCACCGACGGCACCGAAGTTCACCGGCCGCCGCGTGTTCCGCAACCAGGACCTGGCCGAGATCGCGCAGTGCATCGACTGGGCCCCGTTCTTCCAGACCTGGGACCTGGCCGGGCCCTACCCCGCGATCCTCACCGACGACGTCGTCGGCGAATCGGCGCGCCGCGTGCTGAGCGACGGCCAGCGCATGCTGAAGCGCCTGATCGAAGGCCGCTGGCTGACGGCCAACGGCGTGATCGGGCTGTACCCGGCCAACACCGTCAACGACGACGACATCGAGATCTACACCGACGAGACGCGCAGCGAGGTGCTGATGACGTGGCACGGGCTGCGCATGCAGACAGAGCGGCCGGTGATCGACGAGAACGGGCAAAAGAAGCGCCGCCCCAACCGCTGCCTCGCCGACTTCATCGCGCCGAAGGGCTCGGGCGTGGCTGACCACATCGGCCTGTTCGCGGTGACCTCCGGCATCGGCACCGAGAAGAAGGAGAAGCAGTTCCTCGACGACCTCGACGACTACAGCGCGATCATGTTCAAGGCCCTGGCCGACCGCCTGGCCGAGGCCTTCGCCGAGCGCATGCACCAGCGCGTGCGCACCGAGTTCTGGGGCTATGCGGCCGATGAAGCGCTGCGCAACGACGAGCTGATCGCCGAGAAGTACCGCGGCATCCGCCCCGCGCCCGGCTACCCCGCGTGCCCGGACCACACCGTGAAGGCCGAGATGTTCCGCGTGCTGCAGTGCGCCGACATCGGCATGGCGCTCACCGAGAGCCTCGCGATGACACCGGCCGCCAGCGTCGGCGGCTTCTACCTCGCGCACCCCGAGGCGACGTACTTCAACGTCGGCAAGATCGGCGACGACCAGCTGCAGGATTGGGCCGCGCGCAGCGGCCAGGATGCGTCGCTGGTCAAGCGTTCGCTGTCGGCGCTGTTGTGACGGAGGGATGACGACGCCGCGGCAACGGCTGTTGCTCCGCGTTACATCCGAAGCATCCGAACGCATCGCCGACCGTTCACGTCATCTCGGCACAGACCTCGACGCCAGATAGCCCGGCCCATCTGTCAAGGATGGGCGCTTTTCCAGCCGACACCCTGTAGGCGGTGTCCGACGATGTCGCTGGTATGTCTCCTGCACGCAATCGACCCGTATCAGGTCGTACGCACCGCACCGAGGGGGACTGAAGTGACATCGCTTCCATCGACATTCGCCATCCGCAAGACATCCCGCCTGTGGGCCGGTGCGCTGTTGATCAGCCTGCTGGCCGCGTGCGGCGGCAACAAGAACGACGAAGACAGCGCCGCCGACGCCGGCCCGCCGCCGACCAAGGAGGCCGCGGCCCGCTTCCTGACCCAGGCCACCTACGGCCCGACCGCGGCCGACATCGACCAGCTCGCACAGGTCGGCTACCGGCGCTGGCTCGAGCAGCAGATGGCCAAGCCGCAGAAGCGGCACCGCGACTACATGACCGCGGCGATGAATGCCGCGGCAGCGGCCGGCACCAACGTCACCTCCAGCAACTTCATGGAGTCGTACTGGACGCAGGCGATCACCGGCGACGACCAGCTGCGCCAGCGCGCGGCCTACGTGCTGTCGCAGATCTTCGTGGTGTCGTTCGTCGATTCGACGCTGAGCAACCTGCCGCGCGGCGTGGCCGACTACTACGACGTGCTGGGCCAGCATGCGTTCGGCAACTACCGCGACCTGCTCGAGGCGATCACGATGCACCCGATGATGGGCGCCTACCTGACCAGCCTGCGCAACCAGAAGGAAGACGCGAAGACCGGCCGCGTGCCGGACGAGAACTATGCACGCGAGATCATGCAGCTGTTCTCGATCGGCCTGTACCAGCTGAACCCCGACGGCACCGTGAAGAGCGGCAACCCCGAGACCTACACGCACGACGACATCGCCGGCCTCGCCAAGGTGTTCACCGGCCTGAGCTGGTACGCCGGCCCCAACACCGCCGACCGCACGCGCACCCGCTTCTTCGGCGGCGACGTCAACGCCGACCGCGACTGGAAGCCGATGCAGGGCTACAACAAGTACGCGAGCAACACCGATTTCCACTCGGCCACCGAGAAGAAGTTCCTCGGCAAAACCATTGCCGCGACCGACAAGCCGGATGTCGAGGGCGACATCAAGGTCGTGCTGGACACGCTGTTCAACCACCCGAACGTCGGCCCCTTCCTCGGCCGCCAGATCATCCAGCGCATGGTGACCAGCAACCCGAGCCCGGCCTACGTCGAGCGCGTGGCGGCGGCGTTCAACAACAACGGCAGCGGCGTGCGCGGCGACCTGGGCGCGGTGTTCCGCGCGGTGCTGCTCGACCCCGAGGCGCGCAGCGCCGACACGGCGCGCAACGACTACGGCAAGCTGCGCGAGCCGGTGATGCGGCTGGCCCACCTGCTGCGCACCTTCCACGCGAAGTCGACCACCGGCAAGTTCCAGGGCATCGACAACACCGACGACCCGGCCGGCCGGCTGGGCCAGACCCCGATGCGCTCGCCGACGGTGTTCAACTTCTACCGCCCGGGCTACACGCCGCCGAACACCAGCATCGAGG